>QOAS01000125.1 GCA_003972855.1 Gammaproteobacteria bacterium
CATACGAAGGAAATTTTTGGTAGTCTGTATTTCCCAAAGGTTTCGGAGTATATGGAAATTTCCAAACCCGCGGAAGTGTATTTCTCCAAATATTTTTTTATCCGAAGGAGTTGTTTACCCGAAATATGGGAAACGGGGTTGGCAAGTAGTAGGTTTACCTTCTCCAAGGGTAGACCCTCTATTAGAGTTTTAGCCAGCAAGAAGTCCAAGGGTATTTCCAATATAACCCTTTGGTTTTCCTCCAAGTGTTCCGCTATTTTTTCAAATTGGTTGGCGACAAAGGTTAAAAGTTTTCCTTTGGTTATTTCCTCATTTTGGTTTCCCTTTATTTTGTAAACCTTTAATCTCTTGTATAGAACTTTGCCCTCTCTATCCGTTACCGGTTTGGCGTAAACTGTGTAGGAAATGTTTTCCATTAAGGATTATTAAAAAAGCAACCAAACAAGGGTTGCTATTACAAACGCACCCGCAAGGTTTAGAACGAAACCCAATTTAACCATGTCCGATATTTTTATATTGCCAAACCCGAAAACTATGGCATTGGGCGGTGTTGCAACGGGAAGCATAAAGGCGTAACTGCAGGCTAAGGTGACCGCTATTACCGCCTTTTCCAAACCTATTCCCGTTTGGGTCGCCAAACCGCTTACGACGGGAACCAAAACATTGGCGGTTGCGGTATTGGAACTTATTTCCGTCAGGAATATTGCAACGGTGGTAAGTAGAAGTAAAAACAACCACTCTTGGGAAGGTAGCAAAGGGGCAACCTTTTGGGCGAAAATCTTTACCAAACCGGTTTTGAGCATTAGTTTTCCTAAAGAGAGTCCCCCTCCGAAGAGGAAAATGGTATCCCAGTCTATTTTCTTTATATCCTCCGCTGAGAGTATCGGTTTTCTTGAACCCCTTTGGGGAATCAAAAATAAAATTCCCGCGCCGATAATGGCTACCACCGAATAGTGAAGGTGGTTTTTCAGCCACAAGTAAAATCCTTCCAAGGAGGGGTTAAAGCTTTTTAAAAACCCTACAAGGGAGGGAAGTAACCAGAGAAAAACCACCGCGGTGAAAACGGATAAAACCGTTTTTTGTGTTGAATCTAAAGTTTCCTCCTTAAGATTTTCTCCTTGGAGTTTGCTTGCCCCAATTGGGTGAGAGCGTTTATAAACGAGCCAAACCAAAAGGAGGAAGGTTATAAAGGATACGGGTAAAGCTTTTAAAACCCACTCTCCGAAGGATACGTGAATTCCCTCGTTTTCTAAAAAACCCAACGCTATAAGGTTTGGAGGAGTTCCCACGGGAGTGGCAATACCTCCTACCGAAGAGGCATAGGCTATTCCCAAGAGGATAAATTTTTCCCTGTTTTCCAGTTTTAAGGTGGCAAGCAGTCCCGCAACTATCGGGAGGAGCATTGCGGTTGTGGCGGTATTGCTAAGCCACATAGATAGAAACCACGGGATAAATAAAACCACCGTCACAAATAGAAAGTCTCCCTTCTTTACGAAAGGGGTTTTTAAAATTTTTACCGCGATATATCGGTCAATTCTGTATTTAGAAAAGGCGCGGGCGAGTAAAAAACTTCCGATAAAGAGGAACACAATGGGGTGGGCAAAGTTGGAAAAGGCAGTCTTTTTATCCGCTATACCCAGCACCACCGCACCCGCGGTTGCAAGCAAAGCGGTAATACCCAAAGGGAGAATTTCAAATAGCCAAAAAAGGATGGTTACAACCAGCAAAGCTAACAACTTGTGGGCTTGGGGAGGTAACCCCAAAGGTAAAATGTAAACAACAAACCCTAAAAGGAGGAAAAAAATCCCGAGGATAGGCTTTCCTACCATAGGTGGTAATGTTACCTTTTTCTCCTTTTGAACTCTTCGGGTAATTCACGGGGTTGAACCCCTAAATATTCAACTTCTTTTTCTTCGTCCAACCTTTTGGAGAAAGGTTTTTCCATAACGAGTTCCTCGTAAACGTGGGCTACTAAACCCGGTATTCTTCCTATGATGAAAAAGCCCTTACCCAATCTCCAATCAAAACCCATTTGGGAAACTATTGCGGCAATAGCCCCGTCAACGTTTAAAACGAGTTTTTTTCCTTTTATTTTGGCAATGGCCTTTTCAACTTCCAACGCAAATTGGCAGTAATCGCCGTAAAAGCCCAATTCTTTGGCTATTTCAAACAACTTTTTGGTGCGGGGGTCATACTCTTTGTAGTAGCGGTGTCCGTATCCGGGAATTCTCCTCCCTTGGGAAAGGTATTCTTTAACCACCTCCTCGGGATTTTTTCCGAGGTTTTCCTGCAAGAATTTCATAGCCCCTTCCAGCGCCCCTCCGTGGGCTTCTCCAAAGGCGAGAATTCCCGCACCCACGCCGACGTTTAAACCGTTTCCTCCGCTTACAACCGCCCTTGCCGCTATAACCGAAGGGGGGGCGATGGAGTGTTCCACAACCGAAACGAAAATAGCATCAAGCATTTTCGCTTCCCTTTCGGTGGGAAGTTCACCTTTTAAAACCAAATAAATGGCTTCGGTAAAGGTTAAATTTCCCACGAGGTCTTCCAATTTGTAACCCCTAACGTAGGCTTCGTGTCCTTTGTGGAAACTTATGGCGGTTCTCCATTTTTTCTTTTCCTCACCCATAAGGGGAGGATTGTAAGCTCTGTTAATGTTCGCCAAAAGGTTTACACCGCTTAATAATGGTTTATTAATGCTTTTGGAACCCAAGGACTACAAACTCCTGCAGGAAGAGATTAGGCGTCTAAAAAGGGAAAAGAACGCGGTAATTTTAGCTCACTACTACCAAAGACCGGAAATTCAAGATATTGCGGACTTTGTGGGAGACAGTTTGGATTTGGCGAGGAAAGCCAGCGAAGTTTCCGCGGACATAATACTCTTTTGCGGTGTCCACTTTATGGGAGAAACCGCGAAAATCTTAAATCCCGAGAAAAAGGTTTTACTGCCCGAACCAAAAGCCGGGTGCGCTATGGCGGATATGGCTACAAAGGAGGCGGTCTTAAAGCTAAAAGAAAAGTATCCCAACGCGTGGGTGGTTTCCTACGTAAATACCACCGCGGAGGTGAAAACTATAAGCGACATATGTTGCACTTCCGCCAATGCGGTAAAAATCGTAGAAAAAGTTCCTACGGAGGAAATTATTTTTGTTCCCGACAAAGGATTGGCTTACCACATTTCCAAAAAGGTTAGAGGTAAAAAAATCATTCCCTTTGAGGGTTTCTGTCCCGACCACTATCTCTTTACCGCGGATATGCTTGAAAAATTGAGGGAAAAATATCCCGATGCCCCCGTTGGGGTGCATCCCGAAACTCCTCCCGAGGTTCAGGATAGGGCGGACTTTGTAGGTTCAACTTCCCAACTGCTAAGGTGGGCAACTTCACCCGAACTTAAAGCGGATAGGGTTATCGTAATTACCGAAATAGGGCTTAAGTATACCCTCCAAAAGAGAAACCCCAATAGGGAGTACATATTCCCAACACCCGATGAAGGGGTCGGATACCTACTTTGTTCCCAAATGAAGAGTATTACCTTGGAAAAGGTTTATGAAACCCTTAAAGAGGAGAAGAATGAGGTTAGCCTCCCCTCGGAGGTTATAGAAAAGGCTTACCTTCCCATTAAGAGGATGTTGGATTGGTCCTAAGAGCGGAAAAATTCCCCAAAAAGTTTATCCATTAGAGCCATTTGAACCCACAGGCGGTTTTCCGCTTGCAAAAATATCTCCTCTTTGTGTTTTTCAAAAACCTCCTCCGTAATTTCCTGTCCCTTTTTGGCGGGCAGGCAATGGAGAACTTTAACGTTTTCCTCCGCGTGTTTGAGAAGTTTTTCGTTCACTTGAAAGGGTTTTAAGAATTGAACCTTTTGGTCGCCGTTGGTGTCTCCCATGGAAACCCACACATCGGTGTAAACTACATGGGCGTTTTCCACCGCCTCTACGGGGTCGTTGGTTAAAACAATTTCTCCCCCACTCTGTTTGGAAAGCTCTAAACCCAACTGGTATGCTTTGGCGTTGGGTTCAAACCCCGAAGGGGTAGCCACATAAAGTTTAAGTCCGAAAAGTCCCGCTCCCACTATTAGGGAGTTGGCTACATTGTTTCCATCCCCTATATAGGCGATTTTTATTTCCTTGATACGCTCCCCAAAAAGCTCGTAAATCGTTTGAACGTCCGCCAATATCTGGCAAGGGTGGGAAAAATCGGTTAGAGCGTTTATAACGGGTTTATCGGAATATCGGGCGAATTCCTCCAACCACGCGTGGGCGTAAGTTCTTATAACAATTCCGTCCAAATACCTGCTTAAAGTTCTGGCGGTGTCTCTGATATCCTCTCCCCGCGACATTTGAAGTTGGGAGGAAGTCATGTATAAGGCTTTCCCTCCGAGTTTGGTTATTCCAACTTCAAAGGAAACCCTTGTGCGGGTAGAGGGTTTGGCAAATAAAAGTCCCACAACTTTTCCCTCTAAAATATTGGAGTTTTTTTCTCCCTTTTTAAACCTTAAGGCGTTTTCTACGATTTCCCACCCTTCGTCGGAGGCTATATCGGATAAACACAAAAAGTCCTTTTTCATAAAAGATTATTTTAAAAAGTGAACAGTAACCTTAAATTTAACCTCTAATGGTGGGGTCGCTGGAATACGACATAGATAGGCTTTTGTATTTGCACCAAATTTCAAAAAAGGATACGCAACGCATCAAATTCCTAAGCAAATATTTGGAACCTTACAAGGTTGATTTTGTCAAGTATATTTCCGAGAGCCTTTACAGGTTTCCCGAACTTAGAGAGCTGATTACGGAGGAATTTATAACACAGTTTAAAAACTTAATTTCCGATTGGTATGACCGCCTCTTTGAAGGGAAATACGACATCGCCTATCTCCACTATTTGATGTCGGTGGGCGAAAGGTTTGTAGAGGTAGGTTTTTCCCCTCACCATATAACCGTTTTAATGGACTTAATCCGAAACTACTTCAATACCCGAATTTTTGAACATATAAAGCAAAGTCAAGAACCTGAGCTTATAGAAAAATTCCGTTCCGCCCTCAAGTCTTTGAATAAAGTTTTAGACCTAAATTTGGATATTATCATTTCCCACTATGTTGATATAGAAACAAAAAAATTTCTCCTTTTGGGTAAATGGGGAAAGCAGATACTAAATATCGCCACCCGTTTTGGTCTGGCTTTGGACAGTTTAATTCTGTTCGGTCTTATACTGCTCGCGTTTTTCATCGTTTACCTGCTCGTGAACGACATACTTCACATCTTCTCCGACAAGAATATGGCACACGGAATTATTGCGGCTCTCGGAGACCTTTTAATTCTGTGGACTATATTGGAATTACTAAACAGCCAAATTAAATTTATGCTGGGCGGTGAGTTTGCCATATCTTCCTTTGTAAGCGTAGCCCTTGCTGCAACTATTAGGGAAGCCCTTATAGCCTCTTTGGAACACAATAAACCCGTGGAGTTTAAACTGACCTTGGCGGTAATAATCCTCGTTTTGGGAATTGTTTTTGGTATCGTCAAATGGTTTGAAATAAAGGAGTCCAAAAAGAGGGTTTTGGTAAGGATTTAATCCCTCACGAGGGAGCCTACCTTTTCTCCTTTTACCGCCTTCAGGAGGTTGTCCTTTTTAAATATGTTCAAAACCAAGATGGGTATGCGGTTTTCTTTCGCCAAAGTGAGGGCTGTGAAATCCATAACTTTAAGTCCCCTATTGAGGACTTCCATATAGGAAATCTCGTCTATTTTTTTTGCGGTAGGATTTTTTTTCGGGTCTTCGGTGTAAATACCGTCCACTTTGGTGGCTTTTATAATGAGGTCCGCCTTTATTTCCGCCGCTCTAAGGGCTGCGGCTGTATCGGTGGAGAAGAAGGGGTTTCCCGTTCCCGCTCCGAATATAACCACCCTTCCTTTTTCAAGGTGACGAATGGCTTTCCTCCTTATATAGGGTTCCGCAACAGCCCTTATTTCCAATGCGGAAAGCACCCTTGTCGGTATTCGGGAGATATTTTCCAAAGCATTTTGGAGTGCCAAGGCATTTATCATCGTCGCCAGCATTCCCATGTAGTCGCCCGTTGCGCGGTCTATTCCTATATCTTCTCCTTTCAAGCCTCTAAAGATATTTCCTCCACCTACAACAATTGCGATTTGAACCCCGAAATCGTAAACCTTTTTTATTTCCTCGGAAATATAGCGGAGAAAATTGGGGTCTATACCTTTTCCTTCCGAACCGCCAAAGGCTTCACCCGAAAGTTTGAGGAGAACCCTTTTAAAAGGTTTTGCCATCAATAGTGGAAAATTCTATGCCAATGGGACAACTTGAAGGGTTTATAAGCAAACTCCTACAAACCCGCGAAGGGGCGGGACTTTTTATAGGACTTACAACTTTAGTGGTAGCCCTTTTACCTTTACCCCTTTTCGGTATAGCCTTGGCGGTATTCTCCTACCTAATAGGTTACGAACTGGAACTTATTACCCGCAAAGGTTTCCTGAGATGGATAGCCCTCTTGGGGTTTCTTTTTTCACTTGTTAATCCCTTTTTGGGTTTACTTACCGTTTTAAGTGTGGGACTCCTTTACGGGTATAAAGAGGTTTTCCCCAAAGGTTATTACAGCTTTGACACCTTCAAAGGTTTTTCAATAGCCATTTTGACGGGACTTTACGGGGGACTTCTCCCCTACTCCCTATGGGTTATAAAAGAACACTCAACCGCCCTACTTTTGGCGACCCTTTTAACCGTTTGGGCGAGCGATACTTTCGCCTACTACGTGGGGAAAAATTTCGGAAAAAATCCCTTTTTCGGGATAATTTCTCCCAAAAAGACCAAGGAGGGTTTTATCGCTGGATTAGTTGCGGGAACTTTGGTGGGAACTATATTTTCCGCCCTAACGGTGAAAGGTTTTGCCAATCCCCTTTTATGGTTTTCGGTATCCGTTGTAGCGGTGATTGGGGATTTGTTTGAAAGCTTTATAAAAAGGTCTTTTAATGTAAAGGACAGTTCCAACCTTTTGGGTAGTCACGGCGGGATTATGGATAGGTTTGACGCCCTACTTTTTGCCTCTCTACTGGTGGCTTCTTCCTTAAATTGAAAAAAACACTAAGGGGAAAGGGAGCTGTTCTTTTTTAAAACCTCCCCCGCCAGTTTTTGTAGGTTTTCCCTTAAAACATCGTTAAAGTGGTGGTTGTAAAATTCCATGGCAACCTTTATAGCGTTTCTTATCGCCTTGGCATTTGCCCTCCCGTGGGTTATCATAACGGGTGCCTTTGCCCCCAATAGGGGAATACCTCCGTATTCCGCAAAATCCGCCTTTTTCTTCAAAGACAGGAGGGCGGGTTTCATAAAGAGCGCCCCGAGTTTTGCCAAAAAGCTCTTACCTACCTCTTCTTTAATCATTCTTAGAATTGCAAAACTCAAACTTTCGGAAGCTTTTAAAACTACATTCCCTACAAAGCCGTCGCAAACCACCACATCAAAATTCCCGTTGAAAATGTCCCTTCCTTCCGCATTTCCGACGAAATTTAACTTGGTCTCCTTTAAAAGGGGGTAGGTTTCCTTTACCAATTCGTTACCCTTTCCTTCCTCTTCTCCTATGGAGAGAATCCCTATACGGGGGTTTTTTATACCCAAAATTTCTTCCGCATAGGTGTGTCCTATTACCGCAAACTGAACCAGATGGCGGGGTTTTACATCTACGTTAGCCCCCACGTCAAGTAAAACGGTTTTTCCTTTGGGGGTGGGAAAGGCAACTCCTATTGAGGGTCTCTCCAGCTCCTCTATAGCCCCTATAACAAATTTGCCCACAGCCAAAACCGCCCCCGTATTTCCCGCGGAAACGAGGGCTTGGGCTTTACCTTCTCTAACCAACTTTGCGGAAACGAAAAGGGAAGAGTTTTTTTTCTTTAAAACCCTTGAGGGGGGTTCGTCCATCTCTATCTTTTCGGGTGTATCAACGATTTCAAACCTTCCCTTTAGGGAGTTTGCCTCCTTTTCCAAAATGGGTTCTATTTCTTCTTTCCTCCCTACGAAGTATATAAAAAGTTCGGGAAACTCTTTTAGGGCAAGGATTCCCCCCCTCACAATTTGCAGGGGGGCGTAATCCCCACCCATGGCGTCAAGGGCTAAGCGAAACATAAACATTAGAATTTTCCACTTAAAATTAAAGAGACCGAAAATGGAGACGATAAAAGAGGGGGATTTCATCTTAATAAGGTTCAAGGAAAAGAGGTATCTGAAAAGGGTTGAAAGCGATAAAAACTTCTCCTACAAGGGTGGAGTTTTATACTACAAAGACCTCATAGGTAAGCCATTCGGTATCTCCATGGGAGAGCTTCAAATATTCAAACCTACTTTGGAGGAAATTATCCTCTACGGCATAAAGAGGGAAACCCAAATAATCTACCCCAAGGATACCTTTTTCATAGCCAAAAAGCTAAACCTTTCGGGGGGAAAGGTTATTTTGGAATTTGGAACCGGAAGCGGTGCGGCGACAATGGTCTTTTCCTCCTCCGTAGGGGAAAGCGGAAGGGTTTACACCTTTGAAAGGGATGAGAGAATTTTCAAAACCGCCAAGAGGAATTTGGAAAAATTCGGTTTCACCCAAAATGTGGTTATGTTCAACAAACCCTTTGACCCCGCGGAGGTTGAGGGAATAAAGTTTGACGCGGT
>QOAS01000091.1 GCA_003972855.1 Gammaproteobacteria bacterium
AGCGTCCCCTATGTGTATCTTCTTAACTCCATATTTGAAGGCAAGCTCCAAAATTAGATTGCTTACACTATGGGCGAAATGTCTTAGAAGTCTCTTTATCTTTAACCACAACCTTGAAATTCTTTCTTCTAAAAAGTGGGTTAAAAATCCCTTTCTCCTTGCTCCTTCTAATCTGCTTTGTAGTCTTGCTATCCTTTTTAGGTCTTTTCTTAACAAGCTTTTAAGCCCCTTTCCGTCAATTAAAAAGGGCTGTTTAACACCTTCTATTACTATTGCGAAAAAGTTAGAGGAGTTTGGGTCTAAAACCATTACCCTTTTGCCTTTAATAGGTTTAGCTTCGTTTTGCGGTTTTTCGTAGATTATGTGAAGTTCAAACTCTTTACCTTTGGCTTTTGGAACGAGTTGAACATTCTTAATCAGTTTTTCGTCCAGCTCTAAACCCGTATCTATCCAGAGGTATTTAAGCTCTATTCCGTGTTTCTCTTTTAGCCATTGTCTAAGTTCTTTGGAAAGGGAAAGTCTAACTTTAGTTCCTACGATTTTAAAACCCGTTTTGTCATAGGTAAGCGTTCTATGAGGATTGGTTTTAGGTCTGAAATTGGGAAATTTGGCGTTTCCGCTGAAGGCGTTTTTAAAAGCTCTAACGATTTCGTCCAAAACAATTTGAGCGGAGCGGGATTGAAGGCTTTTCAAATGCAGAGAACTATCTTTTAGACTTGTTGTAAAGGTCGTAAGTGTTAATTTTTGCCTGTTTGGTTTTAACAAGGTAGAGAGCTTGGTTAAAGAGTTTTCCAGAGTGGTAAGTGAGGTAGCCCAAAGTTATTTTGTATTCGGTAGGTATGTCGGTTAAAGCTATTGTGAGACATCTTAGAGGTTTTGGCATTTAGGCTACCTCTTTAAAAAGAGATTTTAAAACTACTTACGCAGGCGGTTTTGCGGGCTTTTAGTCTACAAAGGTTCTATAAACAACCCTTCGCCATTAAGTTAAAATTAACCCCCAATTGCAAATAATATAGGAGGTTCCCCTTAATGGGAGAAAATGTAAAAACCAAACGAAAGGTTGAATTTACCGATGTAACATGTAGGGATGGTATACAAAGTCTGTTGGCGACAAGGGTAAGAACGGAAGACCTCCTGCCCGCGGTGGAAAAATTGGATAAACTCGGCTTTTGGTCTTTGGAAGTTTGGGGAGGAGCCACCTTTGATGTATGCCTTAGATATTTGAAAGAAGACCCTTGGGAGAGGCTTAGAAAATTCAGGGAAGTGGCGAAAAACACCCGTCTTGAAATGCTCGTTAGAGGGCAATCGCTCGTTGGATACCGCCATTATCCCGACGATGTCGTAGATGCCTTTATTAAAAAGGCGGTGGATAACGGAATAGATGTTGTTAGGGTTTTTGACGCCCTCAACGACGTAAGAAATATGGAGAGGGTTATAAAGTCCGCCAAAGAGTCTGGGGCTATCGTAAAAGGTGCCATTTCCTATACGATATCTCCCGTTCACACGATAGATAAATACATTGAAATAGCCAAAGAGCTTGCGGACCTTGGTGTGGACATCATCTCCATAAAGGATATGGCGGGATTGCTCTCTCCGTATGTCGCCTATGAGCTTGTTAAAAGATTAAAAGAGGAAATAGGATTACCCGTTCACGTTCACGCTCAAACCACTTCCGCATTGGCAATGATGGCATATCTCAAGGCGGTTGAAGCGGGAGCGGATATCATAGACACCGATTGTTACTCTATGTCCCTGCAAACCGCCCACCCGACCGGTGAGGCAATGATTTACGCCCTTAAGGAGTTTGGTTACGAAATTTCCGTTGATATGCAAGGTTATAAGGAAGTCGGCGACTATATGGTTAATGTAAGAAAGAAATACAAAAAATACGACGTGGCACCTCCTTGGCCCGACGTGGACGTGCTTATTCACCAAATTCCGGGTGGAATGATAACCAACTTCATGTCCCAATTGAAGGAACAGGGGTTGGAGGATAAACTCAACGAGGTTCTTGAGGAGGTTGTTAGGGTTAGGGAAGATTTGGGATATCCGCCGTTGGTAACCCCCACCTCCCAAATAGTGGGAACCCAAGCCCTTATGAACGTTATTCACGGAGAACGCTACAAAGTAATAACCAAAGAGGTTAAAGATTACGTTAAAGGTCTTTACGGAAGACCTCCCGCACCCATAAAAGAGGAGCTTATAAAAAAGATTTTGGGGGACGAAAAACCTATTTACGATATACGACCCGCCGACCTTTTAGAGCCTATGCTTGACAAAATAAGGAAGGAGGCTACCGAAGCGGGGGCAAGAACCGAGGAAGATATCCTCTCCTATGCGATACTGCCCGTTGTGGCAAAAGAGTTCTTTGAGTGGAGAGAAAAATTTAAAAATGGCGAAGTTCCTCCTCCCGAAGTAGAAGAAAGCCTCGGAGAAGTTCCCCAAGAATGCCTTGCACCTTACGAGTTTCAAGTTACGGTTCACGGGGAAACTTACAACGTTGAGATAGCGGGTGTAGGCGAAAAGACTCCCGCGGGAAGACCTTACTTCATAAGAATTGACGGTAGATTGGAAGAGGTAATGGTTCAACCCATTAGGGAGGCGGAGGTTATAAGCGGACAATTTAGCGAAACTCCCGAAGGAACCATAGCGGTTGGAAAACGCCCTAGACCCAAAGGTGTCGGCGATGTCTCTTCTCCCGTATCGGGTAAGGTTACCGAAATTAAGGTCAATGTGGGAGACGAGGTTAAGGAAGGTGATGTTCTGCTCATAGTGGAAGCTATGAAAATGGCAAACGAGGTTCACGCACCCGTAAGCGGAACGGTTGAGGAGATACTTGTAAGGGTAGGAGAACACGTAAACCCCGATGAGGTGCTTATAAGAATTAAACCCAAGAAAAAGTGAGATTTTTTCTTTTTCTTTCAACCTTCGCAGTCCAAAATAATTGCAATTAAATGAAGCAAAACCAACTTTACGAGGTTTTAAAGGAATTTACCTTAGAAGATGCCCTCCTTTTGGAAACCTTTGACCGTCAGTATAAAGCTTTGGAAAGGCTACACCACGCGCTCGCAAACAACGAACTTTTCTTAAAACTGGTGGTGGTTAATGCCCTTCTATCTTACCAATTACCGACCAAGGGAGAGGTTTATTGGGAAAACTTCGGAAGCTTCTTTGCGAAAAATCCATCTTTGGAGGAATTTGGCGAATTTTTAAAGAGATACAACAATAGGTTTTTGAATTCAAAATTGAAGAGACTACAGAGGGTTTTAAAGGCTGTCAAAAAACTGACAAAGGAAGAATTAATAAGATTTTGCAAAGACCCTAAGGGGTTATTAGACTACCTATCCGCCCAATTGAATCAGGAAAAAACAGCTAAAACTTTGGTTTTTGCGGTAAAAATGTTTATTTACGCGTGCAGAATAGCAAGCGGAAAAAATATTACCGCACCGTTTGAAATAGAAATTCCTTTGGACGTAAGGTTAAGAAAAATTTCCGAGAGTTTGGAGTTTTGGAGAAATCTATCCCTAAAAACGAACATTCCGCCCCTCCACTTGGATACCCTTATATGGGTTACCATGGGAGCGGATAAAAGTTTTTGGGAAAATCTCCCTACTGGGCTAAAGGAAAAAGTGGTAAAACTGAAAGAGGTTCTAAAAAAACTAATCTTGTGAAGGGTTTTGAGAAAGGCTTTCTATTTTTTTATAATCGCTTTCGGAAAATACATCTATGTGGTAACCGGTAAGTCTGTGAACCAATTTTACGTTGGAGCCTTTTTTTCCTATTGCCAGAGAAAGCTGGTTGTCGGGGACAACCACTTCCGCCCTCTTTTGTTTTATAACCACCTTTGAAACTTTGGCGGGAACCATGGCGTTTTTTATAAGCTCCTCCGGTTTATCGGAAAACCTAACTATGTCTATCTTTTCCCCCGAAAGTTCTTTGGATACCGGTTGAACCCTTTCCCCTTTTACTCCGAGGATAACCCCCACGGGGTCTACCTTACTGTCTTTGGAAAGAACCAACACCTTTGCCCTTTCGCCGGGTTCTCTTACGACCTTTTTAATTTCAATTTTTCCTTCCTCTATTTCCGCAATTTCCCTTTCCAAAAGTTTTCTCAAAAAGAGAGGGTGGGTTCGGGAAAGAACCAAATGGGGTTTTCCCCTCCTCTTTTCAACCCTCCAGAGGAGGGCTTTGATACGGTCGTTAACCTTGTAAGTTTCGGAAGGAATTTGCTCCTTTTTGGGTAAAACCGCCTCTATCTTTCCGAGGTCTACAATTAGGTCTCCAGAGGGTAAAACCTTTCTTACCAGTCCGTAAACTATGTCGCCTTCCAACTCTTTAAATTCCCTATAGGTTTGTTCCTTTATAGCCTGATTCAGTTCCTTTAAAAAGGTTTCCTTTGCCGCTTTGGCGGCGTAAAAGTCCACCTCCTCGGGTGAAATTTCCAAAGGTATAAGAACCAACTTTGTGCGGTCTCCGCTTTCTACCGAAAGCTCCTCGGGGACTTCCTTAAATATAAAGGTTCCCTTTTCGGTTTTTACCTTCAGTCCACCCCTGTGGGATAAAACCGTTCCTTCCAAACGCCTATAGCGGTCTATATCTACTATTTGTCCCTCTTGGCGTTTTCTCTTTAAAAAGACTCCTTCCAACTCCACGAGGTAGGGTTTTATACCCTCCTCCGTAAATTCCACTATTAGATTTCCCTTTATTCCCTTCCCCTTTTTTATAGCGGTAACTATGGCATCTTTTAGAGCCTTTTCAACCAAACTCTCCTTTACGTCCCTTTCCCGGGCTATCTGTTCTATCAGTTTTTTTAACTGTTGGAGACCTATTTTTCCCGTCATTTTTCTCTCCGCCAATCTTTTAAAAATGTAGCCTTTTAAAATTACCATTCAACTTCCAACCGAGCCTTTGCAATAACGCTTAGGGGAATATGCACCAGCTCTTGGCTACCTTTAATTCGGATTTTCAAAACTTCGTTTTCAATGTCGTCTATAAAACCGACAATTTCCCTCTTTCCTTCTACGGGTTCCCTCGTAATCACCTTTATTAGTCTCCCTATGAAAAAGGCAAAGTGTTCGGGCTTTTTAAGTTCGCGGGTAAGACCGGGAGAGGTTACCTCAAGGTTGTAGGAGTGGGGTATGAAATCCTCCACATCCAAAAGGGGGCTTATCGTTCTACTAAGCCTTTCAAGGTCTGCTAAACTAACCCCACCGAATTTGTCCACTATAACCCTTAAAGTCCAACCCCTACCTTCGGGTTTAAATTCAACATCAAACAACCTAAGTCCCTGCTCTTTTACTATATCCTTAATAAGTTCCTTTGTTTTCTCCTCAATCCACTCGCGGTCTTTGGAAAAACCCATAAAAAGAAAATGTATGCGTTATTCGTTGAACCACCGGAGGAACATAAGGGCATAAAACCCTTGGTGTCTACCTAAATATCCTTCCATCACGGGGTTGTCCTCTATATAAGCCCTAACCGGTTTGTTGGCAAATTCCTCCAAAAGTATCGTATCGCCTATTTTCCAATCAAGGATTTTCTCCAAAGTTTTGGGCGGAGCGTGTAAAACCACCTTTATGGGAATTTCCGCAGTCCTTACCGCTTTCCAAATAACCTTTCTGTAATCTTCTTCCTCTTCCGCTGAACCCATAAATATGTGAACTATGGGTTCTACGGTTTCCTCATCAATCATTAGATAGAAGGTTTCGCTATCTTCCTCGGTGAAGTTTAAGGTAAATTCGGTAACGAGTAACTTTTTATCGGTGAGGTTAAATTTGGCAAGGGACTTATCGGTATCGTGGTCCACCATTTCAATTTGAACTTTGTAGAATTCCGAAAATTGTTTTTCCAAAGTTTTCAAAATGGTGGAGAAAACCTTTTCAAGTATCTTGTATTCGGTGGAGGTTATTACGTTCTTTTCAACCTTCGGAGTTCCCGCCTCTCCTCCGAGCAGGATGCTTATAAGGGAAAAGAGAAATTGGGTTCTAAAGGCTAAAACACCGTAAGAGGGAAGGGGTTTTATCCTAAAAGCGACAAAAAACATATCGTCGTCTATCTGTTCCATACATTGCCTGTATTTGACCAATTGGGTTTTACCCTTTTCAACTTTGGACACTTCAAGTCCTATACGGATTAAAGCTCCCTTGAGGAGGAGGGAAAATACCTTTAAAGCATGCTCAAGGAGGGGAAGCTGGGAGAGGTCTATTCTCTCCAATTGGTCAAAGGGAAAAGGTTTATAGGAAACCTCCTCAATCTCTTTTTTGTTTTCCTCCTCGTATATCTGCTTTATCCTCTCTATCTCCTCGGGAGAAAGTTCAATGTTTTCATCCATTAGTGTTAATTTTTAATCAACAATGGGAAAAAGAAAAAGTCTTATAGAGAGGATATTATCTTTGCGGAACAACGGTGGAAACCGCATGTTTAAAGATTAACTGCTCCTCCCCGTTTACCTCCAACAATATACAAAATCGGTCAAAAGATTTTACGTAACCGGTGATACGGTTTCCGCGGGTTAGATACACGGTAACGGGTTTATTCTCTTCCATCGCTTTGCTCAAAAGTTGGTCTTGCAAGATTGCCTGATTATTCTGTTCCATTTTTTTCCTCCAACTGTTTCTTAATATATCTTAGGATAAAAACCCGATGGCACAACTTTTAAATAACCTTATGGAGGAGATAGAAAGCCTTCTTCCCGCGGTGGTGGATAAAAGACTTAGGGAGATAACCGAAAAGGTTTTAAGCGGTAAAAGGCTTTCCGAAAGCGATGCCCTTTATCTGTTTGAAAGCGAAAACCTTCCTTTGCTCGGACTTTTGGCGGAATACAGAAATAGGTTGGTAAACGGTAATTACGCCTACTTTGTGGTAAATGTTCAAATAAACCCCACCAATGTTTGCATATACGGGTGCAAATTTTGTGCCTTTGCGGTAAAGGGGAGAAATCACCCCCGCGCGTATGAAATGTCTTTGGAGGAAATACTGCAAAAGGTGGAAAGAATTTACTCCCTCGGTGGGAGGGAAGTCCACATAGTAGGAGGCATTCCTCCCCATTGGAGGTATGAAGATTACCTCAACCTCCTCAGGGAAATTAAAAAACGGTTCCCCGAAGCGGTTTTAAAGGCTTACACCGCCATAGAGGTTTACCACATGGCAAAGATTTCCAAAAAGGGTATTAAAGAAGTTCTTTTAGACCTCAAGGAGGCGGGACTTTCGGTTTTACCCGGCGGGGGTGCGGAGATTTTTAACGAGGAAAAGAGGAAGTTAATAGCCCCCCTAAAGGCGAGCGCAAAGGAGTATTTGGAAGTTCACAGGATTGCCCACTCGCTCGGTATTCCCACCAATATTACGATGCTTTACGGACACATAGAGGACTACAAAGATAGGGTTGAGCATATGTCCCATGTCCGCAAACTGCAAGACGAAACGGGGGGATTTCAAGTATTTATTCCCCTTAAATACCACCCCGAAGGAACGGAGCTTGGAGGAGAACTAACCTCTTCGGTAGACGATTTGAAGACTATAGCGATTGCCCGACTCTTTTTGGACAATTTCAAACACATTAAAGCCTATTGGGTAACTTTGGGGGAAAGAATAGCCCAATTGGCACTCAATTTCGGGGCGGACGACATAGACGGCACTATTTTGGAGGAAAAAATAGTCCATTCCGCTGGAACAAAAACCGCTTTGGGACACGCCAAGGAAAAGCTGATAGAACTTATAAAGGGAGCGGGAAAAACCCCCGCGGAGCGGGATACCTACTACAACATAGTAAGGGTTTACTGAAATGTTAAAGAAATTGCTGACAATATTTGTGGCTCTATTTTCTCAGCCCGAAGCGTGGAAAGAAATGGGGAAGTTTTTCTTAAATTTATCGCTATTATTTTTTGGAACTTTGGTTCTCCAATCCTTAGTTAAAGATAACGGACTTGGTTCATATTCAAAAGTTGGCATAGTAGGTTTTGCAATTTCTATGTTTACTGGCTTTATTTTAATTTCCGCGGGAGAAATATTAAAAAGTAAAGGAGGCGAAAAATGAACTTGGATTACATATTGGGAATTATCTTGGTTACAAGTCTCCTTTTGGGAATACCTTTGGTTACCACGGCTTTGTACAAACTTTATAAAGCGGAAAGTAAAAAGAAAATGCTTTAAATCCCTATTCTTGAGGTTTTATAACCTCCAATCCTCCCAAATAGGGGCGAAGGGCTTTGGGAACGATTACGCTTCCGTCTTCCTGTTGGTAATTTTCCAAAATCGCCGCAAGGGTTCTTCCAACCGCCAAACCGCTACCGTTGAGGGTGTGGCAATACACATTCTTTCCGTTTTTGGTTTTATAGCGGAGTTTCATTCTCCTCGCTTGGAAATCTTCGCAGTTGGAACAAGAAGAAATTTCCCTATAACGGTTGTAGGAGGGCATCCAAACTTCTATATCGTATGTTTTGCTGGCGGAAAAACCCAAGTCTCCCGTGCAAAGTTCCACCACCCTATAGGGGAGTTCCAATTCTTGTAAAACTTTTTCCGCATCCCTTACTAATTTTTCCAACTCCTCGTAGGAACTTTCGGGGGTAACTATTTTCACCAACTCCACCTTGTCAAATTGGTGAAGTCTT
>QOAS01000041.1 GCA_003972855.1 Gammaproteobacteria bacterium
TATGTCTTCTCCCCTTTTGCCGTCCCCTCTGGTTGCCCCCCTTACAAATAGGTCGTCTTTGTAGATAAGGGCTATTCCCGCCCCGTCGTATTTGGGTTCAACGCAGTATTCAACCTCACTTACTCCCAAAATTTTCTTAACCCTTTGGTCCCACTCCCTTAGGTCTTTTTCCGAATAGGTGTTTTCCAAAGAGAGCATAGGGGTAAGGTGTTCCACCGTGGGAAATTTTTCCGTAATTTCGTTTGCCACCCTTTGGGTGGGACTGTCGGGGGTAACCAGCTCGGGAAATTTCTCTTCCAACCTCTTTAGCGCATGAAATAGGCGGTCATAATCGTAGTCGCTTATAACGGGTGCGGTTTGCACATAATACTTGTAATCGTGAAACCTTATAACCTCGCGCAGGTCTTCAATAATCTCTTTAGCCCTTTCTTTGTCTTCAATTTTTTCTATCTCACCCAAATGTTCCAGAAGGTGATAGGTTTTCTCCAAAAGTTGTTTTTCTTGTTCTTTTGTATACATCCTAAGGATATTGAATATAGAAACCCTTACGAAGTTGAGATTTCTATAAAATCCCACTTTATGGGTTTAAATGGCAAAAGGTGGCTACTTTTGGGGGGTGTTTTCTCAATCGTATCCTGTATGGGTCCTTCAACCGTGGTTAAAGAATCCGACCTTAGGAGTAAGAAACTAACACCCTCATTTTTTAAAAATCACTACGCCAAAATTCAAGAGAGGTTAAAAAAAGACAAGAAATTATTGCAAAATGCCAAAAAACCCGAGGAATCTTTGGAATGGTATTTAGACGCCGGAAGCGTAGCCCGTTACGCGTATGACCTGAACACCAGCTTTAAAATTTGGGACTTTGCGGATAGACAGATAAATATTTACGAACAAAAACTGCTCGTTGAAAAGGGATTTCAAGAAGCCGCATCTCTGCTGGTAAACGATTTGGTTAAAGACTACAAACCGCCCATCTACGAAAGGGTTTTTGTAAATATCTTCCAAGCCTTAAACGCCCTAAGTATGTCCGACCTTTCAACCGCCAATGTGGAATTAAACCGCGCCATAGACCGCCTAAAATATGCGGAAAATATCTTTAAAAAGGAGATAGAACAAGCCCAAAAGGAGGCGGAAAAAGAGAAAAAAGGCAGACAGGTTCAAATCTCCGACCGAACCCTTTCTCCTATAGAAAAGGCTTACAGCAATTTAGACCGCTTTAAAGCTTACAGCAAGTTTGAAAATCCGTTTGTTTACTACCTTAAGGGAATTCTCTACTACGAAAGGGGAGAATACTCCAATGCGGTTGATATGTTCAAAACCGCCTACGGGCTTATAAAAGATAAGGAACCCGCCCAAAAGGTTGTGGAAAAGGATTGGGAACTGGCGAGGTCTCCCTCAAATACCAAGCACTATGTCTGGGTTATATATCTAAACGGTCTCAGTTTTGAGAAGGTTGAAAAGAGATTTGATATACCTCTGTTTGTAGTAACCGATAGGGTTCTCTATACCGGTATAGCCCTTCCTTGGCTCAAAGAGAGGCCCAAAACGAGCGATAGCCTCTTAATTCAAACTCCAAACAGAACCTATAAGACTTACAGATTGGTAAATGTTGATAATTTGGTCGCGTGGGAATTCAAACAGAGGTTACCTTCCATCGTAACCAAAGAAGTTATTAGGGCTACGGTAAAAACTTTAATTCAATACGAAGCCAATAGGAGATTGGGACTTTTGGCGGGTATAGCAACCGCAGTTTACCAAGCTGTTACCACCAAAGCGGATACCCGTCAATGGTATTGGCTTCCCAAAGAAATTCAAGTCGCCAGAATAGAATTCAAACCCAACGAACCTATAAGGATAACCGTTCCCAATCACCCTCCCAAGGAGTTTAAATTTGATGATAATGTGAAAGATGCAATAATAATTGTAAGAGGTTTCAAACCAAACGACGAGGTGTGGTATTATGTGGCTACTTTCAAAAAATAAAAAAAAATTCCTTTTAACTCTTCCTCTGTTTCTTTTAACATCCTGCACCGGCGGTAGCGTAGTTTACAAATCCCAATCTTTGGCGATTCAATCGTCCGTGCCGGTAACCGCGGAGGTTTCAAAAGAACTGGCGGACTCGGTTAGGTTGGAAAGAATAGTTGTAATCCCCAAAGGTGACAACTACATTATCCAGCTCACCTTGAGAAACTTTTCCGATAATCCCCTAAATGTTATTTACAAAGTGGAACTCTACAACTCGGAGGGTTTGAAGGTTGATTTCCTAACCTCCAAGTGGACTACTTTGGAATTGGATTCCAACGGGGAAAGGGTTGTTAAAGTGGTGGTTCCCAAAAGGCTTGTGGGCAAACTTTCCTCCGTAAAAATTTTCGTAAGAACTTTTGAAAGGGGAGGTTGATATATGAGGAAAAAATTGATACTTGTGGGAGGTGTGGTTTCGGTTTCTTTCCTAACCGCTTGTGCCCCTCCCGGTGGTAGCCAAAGTGTTAAATATGTAAATCCCGAAACTTCTAAACCTCATACTATAGCCCTTGAATACAAAGACTTTCAACGGGCGGCGGTAAAGCTCGTTCAAAAAATGCTCAAAAGCGGAGTGTTAAATCACCCCCACGGCGGAAGATATGTTTTGGCGGTAGCCACCATTATTAACGATACAACCCAAAGGATAGACGTAGACCAACTACTTTCGGACATAAAATCCGCACTCCTTGAAAGCGGTAAAGTGGTTATAAGTTCCGCGGTAAGCACCACCGACCAAGAGAAAATGCTTCAGGAAATAAGAAAACTGCGCGGAAACCAAGAATTTAACCAAAGGACCTTACCCGGCAAAGGACAACTTATAGCCCCCGATTACCTACTTTCGGGAAAAATTTTGGAAAGAAGTTACTATGTAGGGGATAAAAAATATGTTGAGTATTACTTCATTTTGAAACTTATAGACACCAAAACGGGTCTAATCTTCTGGGAAGGAAAAGAGGTTATAGGAAAAATGGCGGGCGATACCGCTTCTACTTGGTAGAATTTGAGGGAGGTTTAAAATATGCGAAAAAAACTTTTAAGTTTGGCTCTTTTTGCGGGAGCCTTTGCGGTCGGTTTTCCTTCTTTTTCCCAAGAGTCAGGGGGTAAGGCAAAGGAACAACAAGTTAAGGAAGAAAATCAAATTTCCATAGAAATAGAAGCGGTGGACCAAGACGATACCCAAGTTAAGGCAACTATTGAAAAGAAAATAGAAGATTACTTTAGGAGGTTGGGAATTCATAGAGGTAATAACGGTGGGAGGTATTTTGAGTATGCGGTGGTATCCGATTTACACTTGACCGACCCGAACTTTTACAGAGAGAAAATAACCGCCTACGAAAAGGCTTATATGGACGCCTTAGAAAGGATAGCCAAATTTTTGGGAACCAAAATTGAAAGCGAAGTTACAAGGGAACTTTACGCGGATTTAACGGGAGGACAAGGGTTTAATCCCGAGCCTAAAGAATCCCCCATTAAGGTTTTTTTTAGGAAAATAGTCGCCTTGGGTGACGCGGCTTTAAACAAACTTTTGGAAAAATTAGGGGTAGACCCTTCCCAATTCGGGAAACTTACCTTTGAGGAAAGAAAAAAGTTGGCGGAAGACCTTATAAGAAGGCAAATAGCTGTAAAAACCTTGGCGGAACTTTCCGGGGTTACCATAGTTAAAACCGTAGAAGGTTCGGATAAAAATGGAAATTACGCGGTTGGCGTTATAGTAATGTATTCCCCCCGCCTGAAGCAATTTGCTTACGATATAGCCCACGGGAAGGCTCCCGCACTTAGAAAGAAGGGAAAACCTTTGGAGGATTACCTACCCAAAACACCCGCGGGATGGCTTAGTGCATGGGGAAGCAGGGTGGTAATAGACGAAGATGGATATCCCGCGATAATCGGTTACGGACAGTGGGCTATTCCGCTGGATACCAATAACAAAACCTTTTTGAATATAGCCAAACAAAGTGCAAGGGAAAAAGCGGAGATGAACGCACGGGCATACATAGCGGATTTCGTAAATTCTCAATTTACACTGGAGGAATTCAGCGTATCCGGTAACGAGAAGGCTACAGAATTGGTTAAAGAAATTCCGGGAAATACCTATGAGGTCAATAAGAATGTTATTCAAGATATTTTGAACAAAAAAGCGAAAAAGGTCACAAAAGCCAACTTGGTAGGCGTTGAAATTTTGGCGGAAAAAAGTTTCCGAATAAACATTGGGGGTAAAAAATATTTGGTTTACGTAGTAGCCGCAGGTTGGAGTTACAAAAACTATTTAACCGCCAAAGGAATGAAAAACTGGAAACCTTCTTATAAGGAAGAGAAAAAGGTAGAGGAAACAAAACCTTCAAAAGAAAGCTATAAAGAACAAGTCTTTGAAGGTCCCGAAACAACCGATATTTACGATTGGTAACGGGGTATAAACATGCGACACTTGGCGGTATTTGTTTTCCTCTTTTATCTATTAGTCGGAGTTCTCGGAGCGGAAGAGAGCTTTAAAACGGTGGTGAAAACGGTAAACGGATATGGAACTACCGAAAAGGAAGCCATTAACGACGCACTAATAGAGGCTATAAAACAGGTTTACGGTGTAAACTTAGAAGGTGTTTCCAGCGTATCGGTATCCCATTCGGAGGTTTACTCTACGGGTAAATACAACTATAGTGAAAAGTCGGAACTTGAAAGAACCATAAAGGAAAGATTTAAAGGTTTCGTTCAAAACTACCAAGTTTTGGACATTAAAAGGGAAAAGGACGGAACCGTAAAGGCAACCGTTCGTGCCTATGTAAAAGTTTACGTTACTCCCGGATTTTCCCCCGACACCCGTAGAAAAATGGCTATATACCCATTTGAGGTTGAAGAAACAAATTTACTATTTCCGAAAGAGAAGTTAAGCCAACTTTTCACGCAGGCACTAATAACCTACATGACCCATACGAGGAAATTTACCATTTTGGATAGAACCGATAAGGCGTATTTCTATAGGGAACTGGCGGAGGTAACGGGCGTTTCCGCCCATCCGCGGGAGTTGGCAAAATTGGGCAAAAGATTGGGGGCGGATTACCTATTGGTGGGAAAGGTGGTATCCCTAACCAAAGAGGAGAAAACGGAAGGTTCAAAAGAATTGGGGTGGTATACCCAAAAACAGGTTCTAAAATTTGCGGTGACTTACAAAGTTATAGCTTTTGCAACCGGACAGGTCAAATATAGCAACGAACTAACCGGGGAGGTAGAGGTTAAAAGGATAAATTACCCCAACCTTATAAAGGCTTTTGAAGAAATAGCCCAACGAATAGAGAAGGATGTCTTATTTGCGATATATCCCCCGAAGGTAATATGGGTGGAAGGAAACACCGTTTATGTCAATTACGGAAACAAATCCCTTAGCGTGGGGGACAAATTTACCGTATACAAAAAAGGTAAAAGGTTAAGGGACCCCTACAGCGGGGAATTTTTGGAATACACGCAGGAAAAAATAGGGGTCTTAAAAATAACCGAAACCTTTCCTAAATATTCCATCGGTGAGGTTATAGAAGGTCGCGCGGAGGTTGGAGCAATCTTGAGACCTTACAGGGAAAAAACTTCTTCCAACGGAGGTTCTCAAAACGCCCAATCCAATGTTGAAGTTTTACCCGGTGGCGGTGTAAAACTTCCTTGGGACAAATAGAGGATTTAAAAGGAAAAGAAGGTAAACTTATTGGATTCCCAATTCCTTTTCTTTCTCCACAATAGTTTTTATAGTTTTGAGAACCGCATCGGGGTTTATGGATATTGTGTCTATTCCCTGTTCAACGAGCCAAGCCGCAAAGTCGGGGAAGTCCGAAGGTGCCTGACCGCAAATACCGACCTTTCTTCCGTATTTCTTGGCGGTTTTGATGATGTGTTCTATAGCCCTTTTCACCGCGGGATTTCTTTCGTCGTAAAGGTAGGCAACCAGTCCGCTATCGCGGTCCAGTCCTAAAGTGAGCTGTGTAAGGTCATTTGAACCTATGGAAAATCCGTCAAACACTTCCGCGTATTTGTCCGCTAAGAATACGTTGGAGGGTAATTCCGCCATAACGTAAACTTGGAGGTCGTCTTTACCCTTTTCAAGTCCGTATTCCTTCATAACTTCAAGAACTTTCTTTCCTTCCTCGGGAGTTCTGCAGAAGGGTATCATTACTATGGCGTTTTTGAGACCCATTTTGTTCCTTACGCGGAGCATGGCTTGAACTTCCATTCCAAAGGCTTCCCTAAAGATTTTGGAGTAATACCTGGACGCTCCCCTGAAACCGAGCATCGGGTTTTCTTCTTCGGGTTCAAAGAGTTGTCCACCTATTAGGTTTGCATATTCATTGGACTTAAAGTCGGAAAATCTCACTATAACGGGGTTGGGATAAAATGCCGCCGCTATTTTTGCCACCCCGTAGGATAGTTTCTTAACATAGTAGGCAATTTTGTCCTCATAACCGAAGGTTAGGTCTTCTATATCCTCTATAAGTCTTTTTAGGTTAATCCTTCTGTTATCCTTTCCGAGCGCCAATTTTTCTTTTAATTTTCCGTTGGCAAAAGCGTAGATTGCCCTAAATTGAACCCATCCTTTGGGGTCTACCAATCCCGCTTCCTTAAGGCGGTTGTAAAGCTCTTTTATGTCCTCAAAGTGCAGTAGTGCCAGCGGGTGGATTTTTATGTAGTTGTTGATAATAAACTCTTCCCTTGCCAAACCTACACCATCAACGGGCAGGTATGCGTATCTAAACACCGTATTGGGGTTAGCCACATTAACCAAAATCTTCGTTCTCTTGGGTTTTTCCACTTTGGTGAGGTCAACCTCTTCTACTTCAAAGTCCAATGCCCCCGCGTAAACGTATCCGACCTCTCCTTCCGCACAGGATACGGTGACTTCCTCACCGTCCTTTAAAACTTCGGTGGCGTTACCCGTTCCTACCACCGCGGGTATTCCCAATTCCCTTGCCACTATTGCGGCGTGGGCTGTTCTTCCACCCCTATTGGTCACTATGGCGGAAGCCTTTTTCATAATGGGTTCCCAGTCGGGGTCGGTAATGTCGGTAACCAGCACATCTCCCTCTTTGAAATCCTTAGCCTCTTCAAGGGAACGCAAAATTCTAACCCTTCCCGTTCCTATCTTATCCCCGACCGCTATACCGGTAACGAGAACCTTTTTCCTCCTCTCCTCTTCGGGGGTTTTAATTTTGTAAACCTTAACTATGTTGGGATTTTTGTTGGCGTGGATAGTCTCGGGACGGGCTTGAACTATAAATAGCTGATTTAGTTGCCCATCTTTAGCCCACTCTATATCCATGGGAGCGTATCTGCCGAGTTTCTTGGAGTAGTATTCCTCTATCTTTATAGCCCAATCCGCCAAGGTCAAAATCTCTTCATCGGTTAGGGCAAACTTTTTCTGGTCTTCCAATGGAACGGGAACAACTTTGGTTCTCTCCTCTCCCGCCCCGTAGACCATTTTTAGGTCTTTCTTTCCGAGTTTTTTCTCTATAATTGCCGCGTAACCCTTCTTGAAGGTAGGCTTGAATACCAAATACTCGTCGGGGACTACCTGTCCGCCGACAATCATTTCACCCAATCCGTATATGGCGTTTATGAGAACTACATCTCTAAATCCGCTTTCGGTATCCAGTGTGAACATTACCCCCGACGCGCCGAGGTCGGAACGCACCATTTTTTGAACCGCTATAGCCAAGGCTACCTTGAAATGGTCAAAGCCGAATTTTTCCCTATAGGCTATAGCTCTGGCGGTAAACAGAGAAGCAAACGCCTTTTTAACGTGAACCAAAAGGGAGGAAGCTCCTACGACATTTAAATAGGTTTCCTGTTGCCCCGCAAAAGAGGCATCGGGCAAATCTTCCGCTGTAGAAGAAGCACGGCCCGCAACGTCCACATTCTCCATACCGTATTTTTTTCCCAATTGGGCGTAGAACCTTCTTATTTCCTCCTCAAGGTCGGGGGGAAATTCTCCGCTCTTTATAAGTTCCCTTATTCTGAAGGCTCTCCTTTCAAGGTCTTCAACATCGTCAATATTAAGCCCCTGAAGTTCCTCCCTGATTTTTTCCCTAAGGTTGTTGTAATCAATAAATCTCCAGTAAGCGTTGGAGGTTATTGCAAAACCGTCGGGAATTTGAATACCCAAGGGGGTTAAAGCCCTTATCATTTCTCCGAGGGAAGCGGATTTACCTCCGACGAGGTTAATGTCTTCAATACCGACGTCTTTGAACCAAACGACATAGGCTTTGGATTTGTCTACAGCGGTCATTATAAACCTCCGCAAGGATTTTCAATTTTAAAAAGGGGGCAGGAGAACAAAGTGTGTAGAAACACCCAATTCATAGCCTTTTAGCCAAAAGATTTTATAGAAAATTTTGCGGGCTAAAACCCCGTATCTAATTTGCGGGAACAGAAGCCTTCCACGAGGGGGTGAGGGTGTTTGAAAAATCTCCAAAAGGTGGTTTTCCTTTTCCAAATCCTTATTTGGAGACAAATTTAAAATGAAAACGAACAAGCGAAAAATTGTTAATTTT
>QOAS01000149.1 GCA_003972855.1 Gammaproteobacteria bacterium
CTCAGCCGGCAGAGCGGGGGACTGTTAATCCCCTGGTCGCGGGTTCGAGTCCCGCCCCCGGAGCTTAAAATATAGGTTACTGGGAGCGGGCGTAGCTCAGTTGGTAGAGCAGCGGCCTTCCAAGCCGCAGGTCGCGGGTTCGAGTCCCGTCGCCCGCTCCATTTAGACCTATGGCGGAGCCCAGAGCCAAAGATTAGGCTCTGGCCGAAAGGCGCCCCAAAAGGGCGCAAACTTGGGGCAGGAACCCACTTCGGTGGGTAGGAGGGGTAGCCAAGCGGCCAAAGGCAGGGGACTGTAAATCCCCCGGGCTCCGCCCTTCGCAGGTTCGAATCCTGCCCCCTCCACCACTTAATCCTATAGAGACTTATGAAGTTTTCCAAACACGCAAAGGATAAATTAAACCTTTACGGAACTACCGAAGAAGTTTTGCAAGAGGCTTTGAGAAAGCCTCTCTATATTTGTAGAGACTACGAAAAGTTTTCTACAGTTTATATTGTGGAACTGGAGGGGAAAATCTTTTCGGTTGTTGTAAAAGATAATACAATAATCACCATTTACAGAACAGACCTAAATAGGTTAAATTCAAGAATTAAGAGTGGGCGATGGAATTGTTGGAGTTGCAATTGAAATTAAAATTGGACGATTACGAAATTAGAGAATACCCAGAAACAGGAACAATGTTAATTGTCCGAAAAGGGATGAAAGGTCTTCCCGATTATTCCGTAGAGGGTGAGGGAATAACAATTGAATTCAAAGATGGGAAAATTTATACGATTGACATCTATGACCCTAAGGTGGTTCAAAAACTTAAAGAAAAATTTACGATTATTCTTTAGAATATATCCCAATAGCCGGCGTAGCTCAGTCGGCAGAGCGGGGGATTTGTAATCCCCAGGTCGCGGGTTCAAGTCCCGCCGCCGGCTTTGTTACAAATAGTCTTCAACCTTATTGGAGAGCTTTTTAATCTCCTCCATAACGAGGTTTGCCACTTCCTTATACCTGCGGGGGGAGTCCTCCACATTTTTAAACTCTATTGGTTTCCCGAAAATGACAATAACTTCCCTTTTGGGGATTCTAAAATGTTTGTTATCCGAAGAGAGTATATCGGTTGAATTATGAATGTAAACCGGCACGACGGGAACTTTGGTTTTGGCTACCAAATAACCTATTCCCGGTTTGGGTTTTAAAAATCCCCTTTTGGGGGCTCTGCGTCCTTCGGGAAATATACAAACTTTGCAACCTTCCTTCAGTTTAGCCACCGCTTCGTTTAGGGCGTTAAAGTCCGCCTTTGAGCGGTCTACCGGTATGGCGTTCATGTTTCTAAAGAGCCAATTTTTTAGTCTCCCCTCAAAGAGCTCCTTTTTTGCCAAGAAAACCAGAGGTTCGGGCGATAGGGAGGCTATAAGCGGAGGGTCTATGTAACTGCGGTGGTTTGGAGCTATTATAAGCGGTCCTTTCCTTTCTAAAACTTCACTTCCGTAGGCTTTGATTTTGAAAACCTTCCTAAAGAGGGGTGCAACGAGGAAAAACCACAGCGGTTTTAAAACAAATCTCCCAAAGGGTCTTAAACTACAACGACCGGACATGGCACTTCCTTTATAACCTCCTGTGCCACATTTCCGTAGTCAAGGTTTAAACCTCTTCCCGTTCTCCCTATTATTACCAAATCGTAACCTTCGTTTTTCAAAATTTCTATAATCTCCTCCGCGGGTTTTCCAAACTCCAAGCGCAAGTTTCCTATTCCCTCAAAGAGTTCTCCAAAGAGGAGCTTAACCTCTTCTTCCTCGCTTTTGTCCTCGTCTTCTAAGACGTGAAGAAAGTCCACCTTAAGGTCGTTTCCCTCTTTAAGCCTCAAAACGAAGTCCTTTTGTTTGAAAGAACTTTCCGAGAAATCAACGGGAACCAAAACCTTCTTAATAGGTTTAAAGGTTTGTTTTTCCTTTACCACTAAAAGTCCGCAGTTTGTAAGTTGCTCCACAAATTGTTCGGACAGGCTTTTACCGAAAAGTTTCTTAAAGTAATAAAACGCCAAAAGGTTTATACCTTTCTTTTCCACAAATTGGATAAAGTTTTCTACCTCCTTGCCGTAGATTATTTCAACCTTCCACTCCACGGGAGGATTTAGTTCGCCTAAAATTTGCTCCACGTTTCGGAGGATTTTTTCCTCTTCCTCATCGGTTTTTGTGGATACCAAATTTTCCAAGGCGTGGACTATTACAACTTTACCCTTAAGGAGTTTTGCCAAGTGAAAAGTGTAGTCAAATAGGGGCGACGGGTTGTCTTCGGGGTCGTAGCTTAGGGCTATCTTGTATTCCTCCAGCGTATCCTCCGAAATTATCTGTCGCACTATCCCTTTTTATTAAACCCGAAAGGTGTTTCTTTTCAAATTAACTGGACAATTTTAGTCACAAAAATGCAAACTAAACTAAAAACTATGCCCGAAAACTACTCCCCCAACGATTTGGAGAAACTAAAAAAAATACAAACCGAATGCGGGAAAAAGGTAAAGGAGGAGGACCTCATAGGTTTGGAAAAAATCCGTTACATCGGAGGTATGGATTTAACCTTTAAAGACCTAAAGCGGAATCCGACCGATGCCCTCGTTTCACTCGTGGTGGTGGATATTTTCACCCTCAAACCGGTTGAGGTTGTGGTAATTCAAACCAAAGTGGAGTTTCCCTACATTCCAACCTTTTTAGCCTTTAGGGAGCTTCCCGCCCTTTTGGAGGTTTACGATAAATCCCGCGTAAAACCCGAGGTGTTTTTCATTGACGGGCAGGGAAAAATGCACCCCCGAAGGTGCGGAATTGCCTCCCACTTTGGGGTTGAAACCAATACAATTGCGGTAGGCGTTGCCAAGTCCCACCTTTACGGGAAATTTACCTTTCCCTGTTCCCGTAGGGGGTGTTTGTCTTACGTAAAGGACGGAAAGGAGGTTTTGGGAGTTGCCCTTAGAACGAAAACCAACACCTACCCCGTATTTGTTTCGGTGGGTAACAACATTTCCCTCCCTTCCGCGGTGAAGCTCGTATTAAAAACCTCCCGCTACCGAATTCCCGAACCTACCCGCTTGGCACACAACGTATTGCAGAGAAAACGAAAAGAACTCGGTTGGTAAACTTTTCCCTCTATGGCGGAAAAATTGCTAATTGCGGGCAACTGGAAGATGCACAAAACTCCCTCTCAAACGGAGGAATTTTTTAAAGAGTTTCTACCCTTGGTTGAGGGTATAAATAACGTGGAAATCCTTATATGTCCGCCTTTTATAAGTATCCCTTTGGCGGTGGAAATTACGAAAAATTCCAATGTAAATATAGGCGCCCAAAATTGTTACTTTGAAAAGGAAGGGGCATTCACCGGTGAGGTTTCTCCTGTAATGCTTAAAGAGGTGGGGTGTAAATACGTTATTATCGGACACAGCGAAAGGAGGCACATTTTTGGCGAAAGCGACGAACTTATAAACAAAAAGGTTATTTCCGCTTTAGAGGAAGGTCTAAAGGTAATCCTGTGCGTCGGTGAAACCTTGCAAGAGCGCGAAAGCGGACTTACCTTTACCGTGGTTGAAACCCAGCTAAAGTTAGCACTTAGCGGAGTTGAAGATAAATTGGATAGGATAGAAATCGCTTACGAGCCGGTTTGGGCTATAGGAACGGGTGTTCCCGCCAAGCCCGAAGATGCGGAGGAGGTTCACCGATTTATCTACCAAAAACTCGGGGAGTTAAACCCCGAAAAGGCAAACCAAGTTAGGGTCTTATACGGCGGTAGCGTAAAGCCTTCCAATGCGGAGGCTATTTTAAACCAACCCCACATCAAAGGTGTATTGGTGGGAGGAGCTTCGCTTAAACCCGACAGTTTCGCCCAAATAGTGAGGATAGGTTCCGAGCTTTCGGGGTAATCTATTAATGCTATTAATCCCGAGGAGGTTGAGTTATGTTTGGACCCTTCAGCGGTTGGGAAATACTTATTATCCTCCTGGTGGTTCTCCTGATATTTGGACCCGGGAGGCTCGGAGAGTTGGGAAAATCCCTCGGAGAGGGTATAAGGAATTTTAAAAAAGCCCTAAGCGGGGAGGAAGAACCCAAAACCCAAAACAAGGAGAAGGAAGAGACCAAAAACCCCTAACGTTTTCCGTTTTCTCTCCAATCCTTAAAATGTTCAACCTTTGATGATACCCAGATATACCCGTCCCCGAATGGGGAAAGTCTGGAGTGAGGTTAATAAATTCCAAAAGTGGTTGGATGTTGAAATAGCGGTTTGCGAGGCTTGGGCGGAGCTGGGAAAAATCCCCAAAGAGGCGGTGGAAAAGATAAAGGAAAGAACCTACGTAGACGAAAGGGTAGTGGAAAGAATTAAGGAAATAGAAAGGGTTTACAAGCACGATGTTTTGGCTTTCGTTACCGCAATAAAGGAGTTGGCGGGTGAAGAGGGTAAATACATTCATTTGGGACTTACCTCTTCCGATGTCATAGATACCGCCCTTGCCCTCTTAATGAGGGAAGCTTTAGACATTTTGATAGAGGACATTGAAGAGCTTTTGGAAGTTCTCAAGAAAAGGGCTTTGGAGCACAAAGATACCGTAATGATAGGGAGAACCCACGGGGTTCACGCGGAACCGATGACCTTGGGACTCAAATTCGCCCTTTGGTATGAGGAGATGAAGAGAAACTTAGAACGCCTAAAGAGGGCAAGGGAGGTGGTATCCTACGGAAAGATAAGCGGGGCGGTGGGAACTTACTCCAACGTTTTACCCGAAGTGGAGCAAATAGCCCTCTACAAATTGGGTTTAAAGATTGAGCCGGTTTCCAACCAAGTGGTTCAAAGGGATAGGCACGCGGAATTTATTTGGGCTACCGCGGTAGTAGCCTCTTCCTTGGAAAAGTTTGCGGTTGAAATAAGGCACTTGCAAAGGACGGAAGTTTTGGAAGCCCAAGAACCCTTTACCAAAGGACAGAGGGGAAGTTCCGCAATGCCCCACAAGAAAAATCCGATACACAGCGAACGGATTACCGGTTTAGCCCGCTACGTAAGGAGCAATATAATTCCCGCTTTGGAAAATATCGCCCTTTGGCACGAAAGGGATATTTCTCACTCCTCGGTGGAGAGGATTATTTTGCCCGACAACTCTATAGCTCTGGACTATATGCTCCACCTCTTTAAGGAAATAATGGAGGGCTTGGTGGTTTACCCCGAAAATATGAAGCGGAATATGGAGCTATCCAAAGGACTATTTTTCTCCTCCAAGGTTTTGGCGAGGTTACAGGAAAAGGGAGTAGACAGGGATAAAGCCTACGATATGGTTCAAAGGTGCGCGATGAGGGCTTGGGAAGAAAAAGAGCTGGACTTTAAAACCGCCCTCCTTCAGGACAAAGAGGTAACCCAATACCTAAGCGAGGAAGAGATAAATCAAATCTTCCAAATAGAGGAGTTCATAAAGCATAGGGATACCATCTTTAGGAGGGTTTTCGGAGAAAACTAATCCCTTTGGGAGAAATCTATGCCCCTTTTATTCCTTTTTTTTCTCTTAAGCTTTACCGCAGGGGCTACGGAGGTTAAATACAACTATATTCCCGCCAAGAATAATCTTTCGGTTCTCAAACCGAAGGAGCTTGAGTTTGTTGCGAAGGAAATCTGCGGTATAAAGGCGGTTCGTTGCAAAGAAAATATTTGCCAAATAGAGCTTTTTCCCCTCCTCGTAGATTACTCTCTGGAAGGTTTTTCCGTTTTCTCCCTACCCAAAATAGAAAAGTATTTGGGACTGAAGACCTTTTACCGTTATTCGGAACAAAGGCTTAGCTCTATCGCGGAGAACATAACTTTTTTTCTAAAAAATAGAGGTTACTTAGACGCTTCGGTTAAAAGCACCCTTTTTGTGTCAAAAAAGGGTTTTGCAAAGCTAAAAATCCACGGAAAGGAAGGAGACCTCTACCTCTGGGGAGGTTTTGACTTTGAAGGTAACAAGTGTTTTTCCCAAAAAAACTTTTACAGAGTTTACCAAAAACCTTTTGGAAGTCCCTTCTCTTACATAGACCTATATAACGCCTTAGACCTCGCGCAGGAACTATGTAGAAAGAAAAGTCTCTACAAAAGTTTTGTTTACTATAAAGAACCCCCGCGGGTGGAAAAGAAGAGCCTTATACACTTTGCGTGGAAAAACTTAAGGGAAGGTCCCTTTTTGTTTATAAACTTCCTCTCCTCTTACATTGACATATTGGTGGAAAATCCCGTAGCGGGTGTTAAGTTCCTTTTTTCCAAACAGAATGCGGTTTATCCAAAGTTGGTAATTCAAACGGAAGGAAAAGCTCTAAAATTAGAAATAAAAGGGGCAAAAAGAATTCCTAAAAAGGTTTTGGTTGAAAAGATAAAAAAATTCGCCCGAAGTTCACCCTTTTTTTCAACTTTAAAGTTACAAAATTTTTTGCTTGAACTTTACCGCTCCAAAGGTTTCTTTGACATTAAAATTGAAATTTTACGAAAGGAAAACTTCTTAAAAATAAAAATCTCCGAAGGTAAGCGTTACAAACTTGAGGTTAGAATTAATCCAAATTTAAAAAACTTAAAACTCCCTAAGGAGAAGTTTTACTCCCGAGAAGTTGAAAAAAAATTGGTTAAATTGGTGGAAAACTACTTAAGAAAGGAAAAATACCTCTACGAAGGCGTTAAGGTTTATAGGGAAATAGACAAAAAAGGACGCAAAGTGGTTTTAACCATTTTTGCGATAAACCTCCGAAAGGTGGCAATAATCCAAACCTTTCACATTGCGGTCAAGAACAAAAATCTAAAGGAATTTTTAGAGGAGAAATTAGAAGAGGTGGACCCCTATAGGGTGGTAACCGAAAAAAACTACCGAAAAGAGGTTCAAGATTCCTTAAACAACCTCTTAGTGGCGTTCGGTTGCGACTCTCCCGAGGTTTCCCTAAAAAGGGAGGAAACGGAAAAAGGTATAAAACTTGTTTGGAATATCTCCTGTCCTTCGGTAAAGAGATTCGGAAAAACCGTTTTTTGGGTTGAGGGAAGGATAAAACAAAGAGAGTTGGAATACATGATAAAAAACTTTGAGGGGAAAAGATTTAATAGGAAGTATCTAACCCTTTTGGAAAAGAGACTTAGGGAAACCGACCTGTTTGAGAGTCTTTCGGTAAAAACCGTAAGAGGTGAAAAAATTTACCCCCTCGTAGAGGGTGTTGAGAAAAAACCCCTCTCCCTTGAAGGTTTGGTCGGTTTTTCCTCCGATGAGGGGCTAATGTTAGATACCTCCTTTAAAGTGAGAGACCCTTTCGGGTGGGGTAGCGTTTTCACCTTTAGGTATAAACTTTCCCAAAAGAGAAACCTATACGAGCTAAGTTATTTGGACAACTACCTTTTTTCCGCAAGGTTTTTCGGAGGATTAAATTTATTCAAACGCTACGAGGAACATAGGGACTATACGATAACTTCCAAGGGTTTTTCCGTAACCGCGGGGTATCACCTCAACCTCTACGCCGATTTGGCTTTAACCTTGGTTTCAAACCATTACAACTTGGAGGAGGAAAAAGGTAAGGTTTATAAATTTATTTCTTCCGCGGAAGTTTATTACCCGCTCTCCTTTCCCCAAAGGGGACTTTTCTCCGCATTTTTGAGCCTATCGGTTGCCACCCATAAAGGGAACTACACCAAAGCGGTTGGAGGCTTAAATTTTGCCCTTTTTAGACCCAACTTTTACGGTTCCCTAAAGTTTTCCGCGGGTGTGGTTTCCCCCAAAGCGCCCGTATTTGAAAAGTTTTATTTGGGTGGGATAAAGAATTTAAAGGGTTACTCCTACGAAGGTGTAGCCCCAGCCGGAGGCGGGGATATCTTCTGGTATTTGGGAACGGAAGCGGGATTTCCCGCTGTCAAGCCTCTCTATCTCTTTGCGGGTTTTGACCTCGGAAACAGCGTAAAGAGGGGCGAAAATCCCTTTAGGGAATTTAAAAAAGATATATTTGCGGGTGTGGGGGGAGTTACCACCGTGGGACCCATTCGGTTCGTAGTTGCCCTTCCCCTTGAAGGGAAAATAACGGTGGGAAATTTCAAATACCTATTTCTGATAGGGTTTAATTTTTAAGTGTAGCGTGGCGGGAGCAACAACTTGTGGCGTTGGTGTTTGTAGCTCTGATGCCTTAAACAGCAGAGCCACCCAAATTGAGATTAAGAACTGTGGGGAAAATGTTGGTGGAGGGAGTGGTGGAAGTGGTGGAGGAAAGAAGGAGATAAAATTAATAGTAAAATGCTCTGAAACAGATTGTAAGAAGAATTCTTGTACTATTTATGATTTATAATATAGTAAGAAACAGGAGCCTCAAAAATGCTATTTTTGCTGTTGGATGTAATAAGAATATACCGCCTGCATCGAAATTTGTATGTGGTAGTTTTCAATTAAAAAATCCTTGTGAATTTTCCTACAATGGAAATCAATATATAATTACTTTTCAATATTTAGGATCATCAGGCGGTTAAAGAGCAGCACTTAATTTCAAAAATT
>QOAS01000118.1 GCA_003972855.1 Gammaproteobacteria bacterium
ATCAAAACAAACCTGATATAGTTTTATTGGACATTCAATTGAAAGGAAAAATAGACGGAGCCAGATTTTTTAACGGCTCATACATCTGCGACTCATTTTTTGTCTTTTCAGAAACTATTCCAATGCTATCATTTATGCTATCGAAAAAAAGCAGAACAATACTTAAAATAAGTGCCCCTTTCAGAAGACCGAAAACCAGTCCGGCCAATTTATTCACAAACCCAAGCATCACCGTTTCAACCAATTTTGTTACCACTTTTGCAACAAAATGAACGATAACAATTATAATAATAAATGTAATAATAAACGAAACGATGTTAAGATACTCCCACTTCCAGTCAAAATTTTCAATTAAAAAATTGGATGTGATATACGAAAACTCGATGGCTCCCCATATTCCCAAAACGAGTGCGGCCAACGAAGCAACTTCAACAATCAACCCTTTTCTAAATCCGCCGAACGCGGTAAGTGCAAGGATTATTCCCAGAACAATATCGATATAATTCATAATATAAGCTATCGGTTTTCACTGTAAAAATAAACTAAAAAAGAAGACAACGAATAAACAAATAAAATTTAATCAAATTTTTATCTCATTACAATTTTCATAAATTTGAAAAATAAACAAACAAAACAGACGGATGCCACTTCTTAACTCGGTAATTAAATGGATTAACATTAAACGGAATTATCAAATTCAATACTACTGCGACCATCCCATTGAGATTCAGAACGAAACCCTTTTAGAACTTTTAAACAGGGCAAAAAATACCTATTGGGGGGAAAAATTCAACTTTTCGGTGGTTCTGATAAGACGGAACGGGGAATTTCTCATCCCAAAAGGTTCTACCCGTCTGCTTGAAGGGGACGAAATTTACCTCGCGACCGACAGAGAGCATTCCCGAGAACTTTTGGAAACCCTCGGTATTAAGTTTGAGAGGGTAAAAACGGTTTTTGTTTTAGGTTATTCCCGCTACGCGGATTTTTGGTTTAAAACTTTGGAAGATAAAAACATAACCGTAAAGTTTTTCCATCCCCTTGAGGATGTTTGCCAAGAGGTGGGAAGCAAATACCCCTTTATTGAAGTCTATCAAGCCTTTCCGACCGACGGAGAAACGCTCAAGGCGGAAGGGTTACTTGAGGCGGATTACGTATGGTGTCTGGACGAAACCGACGAAAAAAACATCGTTACCGCAATGTTTGTTAAAAACCTATCCGCCAAAAGGGTGGGGGTTTTACTCAAACACCCCCAGTATGAAAACTTTATCTCCTCCTCTGGTATAGACGCCTATGTTTTACCCAAAAAGGTTACCGCATCAAAAATTTACAGCCTCCTAAAGGGGGAGGACATTTTAGAGGTTATTGAACTGGCGGAGGAGGTGGATATTTTTGAAAAAACCTTTGAGGGTGGGCATTTGCCCCTTAGGGAACTTAAATTGGAAGAAAACGAGTTTGTCCTCTTCCTGAAAAGGAATACCGAAATTTTGATACCCAAAGGCGATACCTTAATTGAAGACGGAGACCGACTTCTGATACTTCGGAAAATTTAGTCCTTTATGCGTTTTTGTGCGGTATATAAAACCCTTTCGGGGATTTTGTTAGCCCTATCCACCTTTTTGGTTTTACCCGCGATTTATTCCCTCTTTGTAGGTGACGGGTGTTGGAGGGACTTTTTACTCCCTTTGGTGTTTTCGCTTTTGCTATTTCTTCCCTCCCTTAGGTGTCAATCCAAAGACCTAAACCTTAGGGAGGCTTTGGTTATCGTAACTTGCGTTTGGTTTCTGTTTCCCGCCGTATCTTCTTTGGTTTACATTTTAGGCGCCCACATAAGCGACCCGATAAACGCCTACTTTGAGTCGGTCTCCGGTTTTACGACAACGGGAGCTACAATACTTAACGACATAGAGAATCTTCCCCCTTCCATTCTCCTTTGGCGTTCTTTAACCCAATGGCTCGGAGGATTGGGGTTTATAGTCTTCTCCTTTTCCCTTTTACCCTTTATCAGGGTTTCCTATCACCTTGTAAAGTTTGAATCCGCACGGTTGGTGGAAGAGAGGCTAACCCCCAGCGTGGCGGATGTGGTGAAAACCGTTTTGGGAATTTACCTTTTTTTAACCCTTTTGGAGGTTCTCATTTTAAGATTCTTGGGACTGGATTGGTTTCAGGCTTTAAACCACGCCCTAACGACGGTTTCAACCGGAGGCTTTTCTCCGAAAAATGAGGGTATAAAGGCTTTTGACTCCTTCGGGGTGGAGGTGGTTATTTCCCTATTTATGCTCTTGGGTTCGGTAAATTTGGCGGTTTACTACAAAAGTTGGAAGGAAAGGAAACCCTTAAAGTTTTTTTCCTATTTTGAAACTAAGAGTTTACTTATTTTGACCTTTACGGGTGTTATCATTGCAACCTTAGACCTTTGGAAGAACAACTTCTACCCAACCCTTTTGGAAGATTTCAGATACGCCCTCTTTCAGGTGGTAAGTGCGGTAACGACCACCGGTTTTGCCAGCGACGACTTCTCCAAATATCCACCTTTTGTGGTTTCCGTTATGTTCTTTTTAACCCTTATAGGTGGAAGTGCGGGTTCAACCGCGGGAGGTATAAAACAATTCCGTTTCATTCTACTTTTGCAGGTCTTAAGAGGGGAGGTTAAGAAAACCCTCCATCCCCGTTTGGTAGTTAAGTATTCCTTGGGGGGAAAAACCGTTGATGTAAACCTCATGCACGGGGTTTTGTCCTTTGTTTTCGTTTACGCGGTAACCCTTTTTGCCTTTGCCACCTTACTTACCATAGGGGGTCACGACCTCGTAACCTCCTTTTCCGCCTCCATCAGTTGCCTTACCTCCTTTGGACCCGGTTTGGGACAAGTGGGACCTATGGATAACTTCAACACCTTTAGCGATTGGCAAAAATTACTTTTGACTTTGGAAATGATAATGGGAAGGTTAGAAATTCTACCGGTGGTTTCGATTTTTTATCTGCTCGTTTTTGAAAGGTTAAAGGGATAAAGAGGAAATTAAGCCATTTGCTCTATGGGGTGGCTTATTTTTAACCTTTCTACGGGGGTTCCTCCAACGATGTGTTTTTCAACAATTTCCTCTACATCTTCGGGTTTAACGTTTCCATACCAAACCCCGTCGGGATATACCACAACGACGGGACCCAATTCGCAAGCTCCCAAGCAACCGGTTACCGATAGTAGAACATTGTTAAGTCCTCTCTTCATAAGTTCCTCTTGGAATTTCATAGCTATTTGGTCGCTACCTTTCCCTCCGCAGGAGGGCATCATGGGGTTGGGTTTTCTCGCCATGCAGACCAAAACATGTTTGAACTTCATATTAACTTAGATTACCGTTTAAAATTTTGAAACCGAAAAACTTTTTATGTCAAGTATTTTTGGTTTATGAGATTGCTTATGTTTCATTTCCGAAAATTTTTTGGAAATTAAAGAGGCAATGACTTCCAAAGTTTTGGAATACCACCGAAGGACAAAACACTACCCTTGGAGATATGCCAAATCGTTGGGTTATCTTTATTGGGATACCCAACCTAACCCTTTCCGCTTTTGGGAAGGGGTGGAAATTGTGAATCCTTCCAGCGGAAACCTCTACCCGACCGAGTGTTATTTGGTTTTTCCCAACATAGCGGGACTTAAGGGGGTTACCACTACAACCCCTACCTCCACGCGTTGGAGAAAATTAGGGATATAATTAGCAAAATTAAGAAAAACTTGAAATTTGGTTTCAAACAATGTTAAAACTTCCACCAAAGGTAGGTTCCTTGGGGAGGCTGTCCCGCCCGCAGATAACAAGAACAAAGGGAGCGGGGTAAACAGCTAAAACTAACTTTGGAGCTATCTAAGTATCCCCCAAGTCCCCATTGGGATAGGGGGTAGTAGGCGGGTCAAAGACCCCGCGGGGGTGGACGGAGAAAACCCGTTCCTCCCGAATTAGCCCTCTTTGTGTTTCCCCGCAAAGATTGAAAAACCCCGAACACCCAAGAAGGTTTTTGTTTATTCCGGAATACCCCTTAGGAATTGGGTTGATTACCGCCTCAAAAGTGCGGTTTCGGTAATAAGAACCCGCAGAAGTGGACACATCTACAACCCCGAGGGATTTATAGACAAAAATACCTTTTTGCAAATTTTAGACCGAACTTTACCGAGAAAGGATTTCTCTCCCTTTGATGTGGAGATATCGCCGACCTACATAAGTTTGATTTTGTTCGTCCACCGCGTTAGGGGTTTGGAAAGGGGTATTTATACCTATATAAGGAATAAAAGGCACCTAAACCTTTTTAGGGAAAAATTCAAAAAAGACTTCCTGTGGAAGGAAATTGAAGAAAACCTATACCTCTTGGCGGAGGGGGATACAACCCAAATAGCGGGATACCTTTCCTGCAACCAACCGATAGCGGAAAACGGAGCTTTTGCGGTGGCAATGGTATCGGAATTTAAAGGTGTTTTGGAAAACCAACCTTGGAAATACAAAAATATCCATTGGGAGGCGGGACTTATAGGACAGGTTTTATACCTTGAAGCAACAGCCCTCGGACTTAAGGGAACCGGTATAGGGTGTTTCTACGACGACCTAACCGCGGAAGTCTTGGGATTGGAAAAGAATTATTTACCACTTTACGGTTGGAAGAGCTTGGGAAGACCCGCGTATCCAAACTCTACCGCCTTACGCCCATTTAAAATTTAAGAGCTAATACTTTCGGACACCTTGTGAGTAGTAACAAACGGTATCAGAAGTGATACCTTCTACCCACAAAGGTGTCCTTCGCTACCCCCTCAAAAGGGGTAGGAAATACTACCCCCTATCCCCGCATTAAGCGGGAACTCGGGAGATACTTTTTTGCCCTCCACCCCTAAAGGGGCTTCTCAGGGCTATAAATTACAAGTTACCCCGCGGGGTTGGGGTCTCTCTAAAGACTCCCTTATTTCTATAATTTTAACGCATTTTATACATTCTGTAACGAAAATTTTAAACTATTCGCAAGGAGGGCGGAAAGTGGCAAAACCGGTAAGAGTTGGTATAGTAGGTTGCGGAACCGTAGGAACGGGGGTTGCCCAAATACTTTTAACAAAGGGTGAGGAAATAGAAAAAAAGACGGGCGTAAAACTGGTTGTGTCCAAAATAGCGACCAGAAATTGGAATAAAAAAAGGTTTTTCAATGTGCCCGAGCCTTTACGGACCACCGATTGGAAAGAGGTAGTTCAAAATTCGGACATAGTAGTTGAGCTTATAGGCGGTATAGACACCGCAAAGGAAGTTGTAGAAACCGCCCTCAAAATGGGAAAACCTGTTGTAACCGCCAACAAACACCTCCTCGCGGAGTTCGGATACGAAATAGCCAACCTCGCAAGGGAAAACGATACCGCAATCCTCTTTGAGGGAGCGGTGGGGGGAGGTATTCCCCTTGTAAAGGTTTTAAAAGAAACCCTCTGCTCCAACGAGGTTAGCGAAATTCAAGGTATCCTAAACGGGACTACCAACTACATCCTCACCAAAATGGAAAAGGAAAACCTTTCCTTTGAAGAGGCACTCTTGCAGGCACAGGAGAAGGGCTATGCGGAAGCAGATCCCACATTTGATATAGAAGGAATAGATACCGCCCACAAGATAGCCATACTGGCTATGTTAGCTTTCGGGGGAAAGGTAGACTTTTCCCAAGTCTTTGTAGAAGGTATTACCCAAGTCAATGTGCTTGACATAAAACTCGGAATGGAAATGGGTTACAAACTGAAACTCCTCGCCATAGCCAAAAGGCGGGATAACGGAGAGATAGAAATAAGGGTTCACCCCACCTTTATTCCTTTGTCCAATCCCCTTTCCAATGTAGATGGGGTTTTCAACGGAATCCTCTTTAAGAGCGACTATTTGGGTCAGCTCAAACTCCAGGGGGCGGGAGCGGGTGCTTATCCGACCGCAACCGCGGTGGTTCAAGATATTATCCAATTGGCGGTTGGACTTTCGCGTTACGGTAAAGTTTGCGATGTAACCCCCATCGGTTGGGCAAATCGCCGACTAAAGATTGCAAAAGACTTTTATAGCAGATATTACCTCAGGTTTGACGTTGAAGATAAACCCGGAGTTCTTTACAAAATAGCACAAATTTTGGCGTCCAAGGGGATAAGCATAGCGGGCGTTTTACAACAAGAATGGATATTAAAATTTTTGCCTTCCCGTTCGGAGGTTGTGCCTTTAATAATACTCACCCACAAGGCGTATGAAAGTAAGATAAAATCCGCGGTTGAGGAAATAGAAAAGTTACCCTTTGTGAGGAGCAAACCGGTTCTCATAAGGGTTGAGGAGGAAAAATACTAACCATGGAAGTTTTAAAGGGATTTTTAGCCTTCCTTTTGGGGTTTGTTTTTCTATTTTTCTACTACAAAAATCTTTGGGTTTGGTCTAAAATCCGTTCCAAGGAGCTAAAGCTTTCCGCTAAATACGGAAAAGGTTCTCAAAAGTTAAATAAGTTCCGCCAAAAGTTTGGTGGTTTTTTATATTCGCGCACCTTTAGGTTTTTACTGTTTATAACTTTCACCTTTGGAGTTTTTTGGACATTGGGAAAAGCTGGGTTGATAGGTTTCACCTTTGCCCTTATAGGGGTAAATCTACTTTTATTCCCTTGGGGGTGGAAAAAAACAAACCCTAATGGGGGAAACTCCTAACGAAGTCCACAAAAGTGGTTAAATACTTCTCTATAATTCGGGCGCTAAGCCATCCCAAAGCGGGTGCCAGCAGGGCTACAATGGCAAAGTTAGCCATCATGTAAACGGGATAACCCGCAAAGAAGATATTGACATTTGGCACCAAACGGTTGGTCAAAGCCAAAATAAGGTTCACCAAAAGGTATACCGCAATAATGGGTAAAGCCATAGATAGGGCTATGGAAAAAATTTTCACCAGCGTTAGGGTAAAAATTTGGTAGTTAAGCGTAAAGGGGTCAAAGGTGGTAACGGGAATGGTATCAAAGGAAAGTTTAAGTCCGTAAAAGCTTACCTCCAATCCTCCGAGGGCGAAAAATAAAAGTCCTCCCATAACCCTAAAGAGGTTTCCGAAAACCCCTATAATACCCTCTCCGGGAAGCATGAGGTTTGCCATAGCCAATCCCACGTGCAGGTTTACCAGTTCCCCCAAGGTTACAAAAAGTATGTAAAGAAGCCTAACGAAGAACCCCAAAATAAAACCGAGAAGAGCCTCTTTTGAAATGAGCAATAAAAGGTGATATTCGTTGGTAGGGATAACAATTTCCTTAGGCGGTGGTGAAAGGTATATAAAAACCCAAGAGAGGGCAAAAACCAAATGGGCTAAAAACAGATTGGGTAAAACTCCAAAGGTAAACATCGTTTGGGGTATAAGGAAGAATAAGACCCTAAAGTAGTAGAGAAAGTAAAGGTAAACCCAAAGGGGGTCTATATGAATGTTCATAGGAAATAATTGTCGTTCGGGAACCCCGTATCTTAGATACGGGGAGGAGAACGACCGCCGTTAGGCGTTCTTTTGTTTTTCCTTTTTGTGCTTTGGTTTTAATTCCCCTTTTAAAGCCTTCTCCATACACTCTATCACAAATTGGTGGAAACTCTTGTAATCGTTTTCTATCAGCCACTTCCTAAATTCCTTCCAAAGTTGCTTTTCTATCCTTAGCGATGTTGTCGCATATTCTTTCTTTTGCATAGTTGTATAATTATATAGTTAGGTAGGCAATGCTAAGGAGAACACTAAAAGTTAGGCTATACCCAACGGGTCAGCAAAAACAGATACTTAAAGAACTCCAAATCCGATGTGCTAAACTCTGGAACAAGGCTAACTACTTTATCCGAAAGGAATACTTTAAAAGCGGAATTATCCTCTCTTATAACCAAGTCTATAACCTTCTTAAAAACTCTCCCGAATACAAAGCATTGCCTACCGATATTGCGCAAGCGGTTCTCAAAAAATTAGCTGAAAGTTGGAATTCTTTTGAAGAGCTTAAAAAATTAAAAGAAGAAAACAAACTCCCCAAACATATTAAAAAGGTTTCTCCTCCAAAATACTTTAAAGACAAGGAGACCAAACAAACTCTTCCTATGTCCGTTATTCCCATCCTCGCTCCTAAAAGCTACTCTTTGGGAGATTTTTTCTTTGATGTATTTGTTCCAAAAGACATTAAGCAAGCCTACAACATCAAAAAACGCTTAGTTATTTTGGCTACCTACAAAATCCCTTATTCAAGCTACAAATTCAAAAGGGCGGAGATTATAAACAAAAACGGAAGGTGGTATTTCCACCGAAATATGGACATAC
>QOAS01000137.1 GCA_003972855.1 Gammaproteobacteria bacterium
ATAAAAAGCAAAGAGTAGGTTATCTTTCTTTTTTTGTTTTATCTTCAATGGCTTTTTTTATCACATCCAACAAGTTTACGGTAGGTAAAATTTTACAATTAGGATTTAAATCCCCCATTTTGGCAAAAATGTATCCTCTTAGGAAACTAAAAACTATTGAAGTTCCATTAAAAATAAACATCCTTTCTATTTTTTCCTCCTCCGAAAAGTCTTCATTTGTATCTTTAAATGAAAATAACGCAATACCTTTTAATTCTGCCCTGAGAGGGCTATTTTTCTTATTCTTATTTACACTTAAAGCAAATTTTATAGCTTTATAACTGATACTATTTACTATTGCCTTTCCAAAATCAATTTCAAAAACTACAGAATTATCGGTAGGTTTATACTCGTTAGAACAATTTTGAGGATTTATCTCCAGTTTCTCCTTTTCAAAAAAAACCATTTCAAGCTGCAACGGCGAAATCTTCATTTTCATTTAAAGCCTCCATTTTTGGACTTTCTTTTTGGAATTTAGAAATAATGTGTATTTCTTTCATCAATTCATATTTCTTTGTATCAACCCCGGGAAGCAAATGCAGAAACAAATCTTCCTCCTCTAAGGCAACCAAAACTTTGGCTATCGTTTTAAGTGAAATATTTTCACTGCTAAAAATCTTTGTCACATAAGAAGGACTTACTCCCATTCTTTTAGCCAATTCTTTTTTGTTTATCCCTTTTTTCTCCATCAAAGCCTTTAGTTGAACCGCTAAATGGTCTTTTAACAACTCATAGACAAACTCGTAATCCTTTTTAGATTCTTCAATCCATTCCCTAAGCATTTTCCCCTCCTTTTTCTTTAAAATAAATCCATTTTTCCTTTATAGTTTGAGCTTTACTACAAATTTTTTCTATTAATTTCCTATCCTTTCTTTTTCCTTCTTTTCGCCAAATTTCGTAAATTACAAAACATTCCTTATTTCTATAAAAATCCTTAAAAAAAGCCAATCTATAAGGTTTAGGCTTCAACTCCCAAATTCCAAACATTTGACAAATTTCTCCTTTTAAAGGCTTCCATTGTTCAGGATTATTAAAAAAACATCTTTTGGCCAACATTTTTATCATTTTAAGTATTTTTCTAAAATCTCTTTTGTCCTCTTTTTCAATTTTCTTTAATTCATTCAACACTTCTTCATAAACTGCCACAATACATTTTTCCTCAAACAAGTCAAACATTTAAATGAGGGTGTTTGAAAATTCCGCACCTTACTAAGAAGAGGGCTAAAGCGAACAATTTTCATTTGTTTATTTCGTTTTAAATTTGTCCCCAAGTAAGAATTTGGAAAGGGAAAAACCACCTTTTGGGGACTTTTCAAACACCCTCAACATTTAAATTCATTATTAATAACAAATAACAATTTATTCTTTCCTCCTTTTTCATTTCACTTATAAGTGAAATTCTAATAGATTCATTAAGAAAGTCAATATATTTCCTTTATGGAATCCATAGCTATTTTAGGCTCTACCGGTTCGGTCGGAACCCAAACTCTGGAGGTTATAGAAAAATTTCCCCAGCGGTTTAAGGTTTGCCTACTTTCCGCCCGCAAAGCCTCTTCCAAACTTCTCTCGCAGGTAAAAAAGTTTAATCCTCCCTATGTTGTAACCCAAGAACCTCCACCCAAAGAGTGGTTGAACGAGCTACCCCAAGGGGTGAGACATTTAAGCGGAAATCTCGGTTTGGCTATAGCGTTGGAAAAGGCTAAACCCCAGAAGGTTGTAAACGCAATAAGCGGAATTTTCGGAATAGAACCCTCCTTTTTGGTTTTGGAAAATACCAATGCAAAATTATTGTTGGCAAACAAGGAAACCGTTATCGCAAGCGGGGAATTTCTAAAACCATACCTCAAAAGGATTATTCCGATAGACAGCGAACACAACGCGCTTTTTCAACTTTTGGAAAATATACCCAAAAAGTTTGTAAGGAAAATATATCTAACCGCCTCGGGTGGACCTTTTAGGGGAAAAACTTTGAAGGAACTGGAAAAGGTAAAACCCGAAGATGCCCTAAAGCACCCCCGTTGGAAGATGGGGGCTAAGATTACCATTGACAGCGCCACCTTGATGAACAAAGGTTTTGAGGTAATAGAAGCCCACTATCTTTTTGGTTTCCCAATAGGGGATATTGAAGTTTTAATACACCCCCAAAGTGTGGTTCACGCCATTGTGGAAACCACCGATGGAAACATGTTTGCCCTCCTTTCGCCTACGGATATGAAATTTCCGATACAACACGCCCTTTTTTACCCCGAAAGGTCCACAACTCCCTTTGAGGGGTTAAATCTTCCCTCGGTGGGTAGGTTGGAGTTTGAGAAACCCGATATGGAAACCTTTAAATGTTTAAAACTCGCCTACTCCTATGGCGAAAAAGGTCTTCCCTATACCGCCCTTTTGGTGGGTGCGGACGAAGGGGCGGTAAAACTCTTTTTGGAAAACAAAATAGCCTTCACCGACATTCCGCAGTTGATAGAGAAAACGGTTGAAAAACTCGCCCCTCAATGGGAAAATGTGGAAAGACACGACATACCTAAAGTGGTAAACCAAGCCTATGAGGAAACTTTAAAGGTGATATAAGGGTTGAAATATTTACCGCTTGCGGTCACAATAGATTTATTTGGTTTTAGAAAGGCGGAGGATAGAGGAATGTATGCGGTAATTAAAACCGGCGGAAAACAATACAGGGTAGAGGTAGGGGATAAACTAAAGGTTGAGAAATTAAACGCCAATGTAGGTGAAACCATTGAATTTAAAGCCCTAATGGTTCGCGACGACGAAGGTAACGTTCACGTGGACAAGGGAACCGTTATAGCGGAAGTTAAAGGTCACGGCTTGGGCAAAAAGCTCATTGTTTTCAAATACAGACCTAAGAAAAACTACCGCAGGTGGAAGGGTCACCGCCAACCTTTTACCGAAATAGAGATTAAAGAAATTCAACTGTAAAACTAATCTATAGGAGGTGTTAAAATGGCAAGCAAAGCCGCGGGAGGTTCTACAAAGAACGGTAGGGATAGTATTTCTAAGAGGTTAGGGGTAAAACGCCACGACGGACAAATAGTAAAGGCGGGTAACATAATCGTCCGCCAAAGGGGAACGAGAATATATCCCGGTATTAATGTCGGTATGGGTAGCGACTTTACCCTCTTTGCCAAAGTGGACGGAATTGTGAGATTTGTTAACAGAAGGGGAAGAAAATATGTTGATGTAATCCCCCTCCAAGAGGGCCAGTAAGTTTTCTTTCTCCCTTTTAGGTTACCTTTAAAACGGACAACCCGATGAGGGCATAAACTACATTTGCTCCCACCAAAAGTGGGACCAATTTTTTCATTTTTTCGCTACCAAAGAGGTATACATATAAAGCCTTAAAGAAGTTGTTGGAAATTACCGCCAAAAGTATTCCTCCTAAAACCAAATGGATACCGACGCGGTTTTGGACAAACATATCCGCAAGGGCAAGGGTAATAGGGTCTACATCTACAACTCCCGATGTGGCGGACAAAATTAAAAGTCCCTTATCCCCAAATTGTTCCTTTAAAATTTTCCCCAAAATAGCCACCGCGGTATAAACCGCCGAAAATTGCACAATTTCACCCCACGAAAAGGGGTTTTTTAGATTTACTTTTCCACCCAGTTTTAAATCCCCTTCGGGGGAAATGTTTTCCTTTAGGTAAAAATGGAGACCTATAAGGAGCATTACCGCTACAAAGGGAAAGAATATGGTTGTCAAAGGTTTTAGCAAATCGGGTGCTATAAAGCCCGCCAGCAAAACAACGCGAATAGCCATTACAATCCAAGAGATAACTATCCCCAGAAAGAAGGTGGAAGTTAGAGAAGGTATTTCCCGTGAAAGTTTGGAATAGGAAAGAGTTACCGCGGTTGAAGATACACTTCCCCCCAAAATGGCTGTTATAAGCAAGGTTTTAACAAGCCCTTTGGTTTCCCCTTTGGAAGTGTAAACCTTAAGCAGGAGGTATCCGATAAAACTAACGGAGGAAACCAAAAATACAAACTTCCAAACACTTTTGGGGTTAAAACCGTAAAAAATTTCCCTATCGGGGAGGACGGGATATATTAGAGCGGAGAGAACCAAAAACTGTAAAAAGGAAAATAGGTCTTCCGCACTAAGGTGGAGGGCGAAACCTTCCAAAGCCCTTTTGGTGGCAAGCAGAAGGGTTGTAACCACCGCAAAGAACACCGTCTCGTAATAAAAGCCGAAGTAAATCAAAACTCCAAAGGTGAAAGTTAAAAAAACCGCCACCTCGGTGGTTATTCCCGTTCTCTTCTGAACACCCGCAAAGTAATTAACCGCGGAAAGAACTACCAGTCCGAGGTAGGAAACGAGAACAAAGTAGGGAAAGTAATGCTCGCTTATCCAAGCGGATAGGGTTCCAAAAACCGCTATAAGGGGAAAGGTTCTTATTCCCGCAAAAACATCTTTTCCAAGTTTTCCCCTTATCTCCCTTTCCAAACCGATTAAAAACCCTACTAAAAGAGAGAGGAGGAATTTAAATTCTTCGCCGGTTAGAAAGTCTTGCATCTTTTTAAAAATTTGGTTTTCGGAAAAAATTTGCTATATATTGTTACTAAATTATGGATAAGGCACTTTTTCAACCCCTTACCGATATGGATTCGTGGCGAAAAAAGAGGAATGAAATTAGGAAGCGCTTCCTTTCCGTAACCCAAATAGCGTCGTCGGTAAATTGGAATGTGCATTATGCCTTCTTTAAACCTATAGCTCCTACGGAGGAGGAGATAAAAAGATTCCAACAAAAGGTTTTGGCTATAAAGGAAGAATTGCTTTTCCTCAAAAAGAACTTCAAACCTAAAAATCCCCAAATGGTTCAGGCTTTAGAAAATAAACTAAATCACATTATTGAAGAATACAAGAGGTATCCCTTTTCCAATCGGGAAGAGTTTTTCAAAATCAGACTTAACTTTTTAAGGAACTCCATCAAAAAGTGTTTTGTAGGATAGCCTTAAAACTTTAGATGAATAAGGTCTTAAAGTTTCCACTCCATTTGGCATCAAAGTTGGAGGAAAAACTCCAACAACTCGGTTTTGAGAAAGAAGAAAATCCCAATGCGGTTTTTTGCTTTAGGGGTAAAGACCTAAAGGTGGTCTTTTACCCCACCGGAACCTTTTTGGTGCAAGGCAAGGGTGACGCCCAAGGTTTGATAGAAAAACTTGTAGAGGACCTTTCGGTGGAAAGCAACTATATAGGAACCGACGAGGCGGGTAAAGGAGATTTATTTGGACCTTTGGTGGTCTGCGGTTTCGCCCTAACGCCCAAGGTTGCAAAGGAAGTTTTAAAACTCGGCGTGAGGGATTCCAAAAGCGTTCCCTCCGAGAGTTTAAAAGAGATAGCCCAAAAACTTATGGAGTTAAACTGCCATAGGTGTGTAAAGATTAATCCCTACGCTTACAACGAAATTTACAGGAAACTGCAAAACTTAAACAAGATTCTTTCCCTCGCCCATGCGGTTGTTATAGACCAATTGTTTTTGGAATTCGGACTTTCCAAGGCTATCGTGGACAAGTTTATGAAGGGAAGCTATATAGACTGCTTCTTAAATTCCCCCGTAGATGTGATAGAGGAAACCAAGGCGGAAAGCCACTTGGCGGTAGCCTGTGCTTCCATTTTAGCCCGTTACCTTTACCTTAAAGAGTTGGAAAAACTTTCAAAGGTTGCGGGAATAAGGCTTCCCGCGGGAAGCGGGAATGAGGCGAAAAGGGTATTTCAAGAGCTTAGAGCCAAGTTTGATGGGCAAACCTTAAAAAAATTTGCCAAATTGCACTTTAAGGTTTCCTAACCCAATTCCCTCAAAACCTCGTGCAGTTTTTCTAAGAAGAAATCGTTCTCCTCGGGTTTTCCAATGCTTACCCTCAAACACCCTTGGAGGTTGGGCAGATATGAGACATTTCTCACCAATACACCCTTTTGGAGTAAAGCTTTGTGGACTACATCCGCGGGGAAAGGAGTTTTAAATAGGAAAAAGTTCGCCTTGGAGGGGAAAACTTTAATCCCTTCCAAATTTTGCAGTTCCCTTAAAAGTCTTTCTCTCTCGGAGATTACCTTTTGGGTTGCTTCCCTTATAAAGTCTATACCCTCGGTTAGAACAACTTTGGCTATAACTTGGGAGGGATAGGTAACATTAAAAGGCATTTTTACCTTAAAGAGTTCCCTAACGATACTTTCCTCCCCGATTAAAGCCCCCACCCTTAAAGAGGCGAGACCTATTTTGGAGAGGGTTCTTAAAACCACCACATTTTGCCCATCGGTGGCTTGTTTTATATAGGTTTCACCGCAAAAGTCGTAGTAAGCTTCGTCGCTCACCATAAGGGTTACCTTTTTCCTCAACCTCTCTAATTTATCCCTTGAAAACAGGTTTCCCGTAGGGTTGTTGGGATAGGAAATAAAAAGCAGGGCGGGGCTGTAGTTTTCTAAAACTTCTAAGGTGGCTTTTTCGTTTATATCCAAATCCTCCCCGAGGGGTATTTCGTAAACGGGTCTCCCCAAGGTCTGGGCGCAAACCCTATACATAGGAAAAGTGGGAATGGGATAGGCTATACCCTCGTAAGGCTCACCTATTGCTATGGTTAAGTTCAAAATAAGTTCGTCCGAACCGTTTCCCAAAACGATGTTCTCGGGTTTTACACCCCAAAGCCGGGCTAAAATCTCTCTAAGCTCGGTCGCATAGGGGTCGGGATAGCGGTTAAAAGGTATGTCCGCCAAGGCTTTTTTTATCTTCTCTTTAAGCCATTGGGGTAAATCGTAGGGAAGCTCGTTGGAGGAAAGTTTTACCTTCGCCTTGGAAGTCTCCGTTTTGTAAGCGGAAAGGTTTTGCACTTTTTTGGCAAACATTAAAGGTTTTAATTTTGATGGAGGAAAAACTTTTTGCGGAGTTTATAACCTTACTAAGGAAAAAGTCGGAATCCACCCCCGTTATAGTGGAGGGTAAAAACGACGAAAAACTCCTTAGGAGGTTCGGAATTAAAAACATCTACACCCTTTCGGGAAAAAATTACTTTGACCTCGTAGAGCAGTTGGGAGAACAAACCCACGAGGTTATCTTACTAACCGATGTAGACCCCCAAGGGGAAAAGATTTTTAAAAAACTCTCACAAATCTTGGAGGGGTTTAATGTAAGGGTGGACTCCAGTTTCAGGGAATACCTAAAAAAGTTGGGGGTCAAAGAGGTGGAAGAGCTGAAGCTTCTACTCTTTAAGGGTTAAAAGAATGTTTTCCATCGCCAGTTTACCTTTTATACCCCTCTTTAGTCCCCTTTTGGTTTCCGATATAAGCCTTTCCACCCTCTCGTAGGTTTCCAAAGGAATTTCACCCTTAATTGTTTTTTCCGCAAAAAACTTTTCCAAAAGACCCAAAAAGGTTTCTTTAACTTCCGTTTCCATATCCTCAAAGGTTTCCGAAAGATCAATAATCTCCGCAAAGGTTAAGTTTTTTACATTTTCCAATTTGGTAAAGAGTTGGGATATTTCCTCTTCTTGCGCCAATTTAAGGGCGGAAAGGCTTCCCTCCGCCAAAAGGACTTCTTTCAAGGCTTTGGGAACGGTAACCTTTAACCTCAAAAGGATTTCCTCCACTTGGCTACCGCTTAGGGGTTTGAATTCTAAAACCTGACACCTTGAGAGGATTGTAGGAAGTAGTTCACCCTTTAGGGTGGCAATTAGGATAAAAACAACCCCTTCGGGCGGTTCTTCCAAGGTTTTAAGCAATGCATTTTGGGCTTGGGGGTTCATTTTTCCCGCGTCGTCTATAATCACAACTTTGTAACTCCCGAGGGGTTTTAAAGATACGAAATCTTGAACATCCCTTATTTGGTCTATCTTTATTTGATTTCCATCGGGGATAACCACCGCAAGGTCGGGATGTTCCCCAACGAGGTAGGAAAAGTGTTTCTTCCCCCCCTCATCGGAGGTGTAGTAGGCGTAATTTTCTATTTCACCTTCGCGGAGGTCTTTTATAAATTTGTCCACCTGTTTGCAGGTTTTACACTCTCCACACCCGAAGGGTTCTTTCCCGCAGAGAAGCCCTTTTGCAAATTCCAACGCCAAAAGTTTTTTTCCTATACCTTCCTTACCTATAAAGGCGAAGGCGGAGGGAATTCTACCGCTGATAAAAGCCTTTTGTAAAAAACGCTTTTGCCTTTCGTGTCCGACGGTGAGCATTTTTAAAGTATTTTTAAAAAAACTGTTTAGTGTTTTAAGACTTGATTGAGGAGCCAGCTTTAACCTCTCTCAAAAGATGACGAAGTTGAGGAATGACATTTCCAACGGAGTTCACCAAATATTCCAAAACATAGGGGTCTTTTTTGGAAAGAATTTTTGCTATTTTTAAAAGCTCATTATCAAGCTCTCTAATGCGTTCTTTAATTTTCTTTGGGGCTTTGTTCTCCAAAGCAACCCTTGCGGGAGCTAACCAGTCTATATCTATAACCGAAAAAGAAATAACCCTTCTTACAGACCAAATTAGGAAAGGTTATGCTTATCCGGCTACCGATGAAGGAGCTAATAGGTTGGTGAGGGATTTAAGGTGAATTTCCTTAACAAGAGCCTT
>QOAS01000124.1 GCA_003972855.1 Gammaproteobacteria bacterium
CCTTTAGTTTTTCTTCCAATTCCTTCCTTTTTAACTCCTCACCTTTGAGTTTTATAAACTCCTCTATCTCTTCCCTCAAAGTGTTTATAAGCTTTCCCAACTCCCTTCTTTCCTCGGGCTTGGCATTTCTAAGCTCCTTAAAGAGTTGGGTTATGTAACCTTTTTTTCCCAAAAAGGTTTGGCGCAATTTTTCTAAATCCCGGGTTGTTTGGATTTTTTCCTTCAAACTTTCAAAGAGCTGGCGCACTTGAGCCAAATCCATAGAGGAAAAATAATCTCATAAAATTGTTGGGTTATGGAAAAAAGGGTTATCCATGTCGCCCATTCACCCGATAGCGACGACGCCTTTATGTTCTACCCTTTGGTCGCCCAAAAGATAGACACCAAAGGTTTGGAGTTTAAACATATACTAAAGGACATAGAGAGTTTAAACCGCGACGCCAAAGAGGGTAAGTGGGAAGTTTCCGCGGTGTCTTTTCACGCCTACCCCTACATTGCGGATAAGTATGTTGTTCTGCCCTCAGGTGGGAGCGTAGGGGACGGATACGGTCCCATAGTGGTTTCCAAAGAACCATTGGATACCCTTAAAGGGAAAAGAATTGCCATTCCCGGAAAGTGGACTACCGCTTATTTAACCCTAAAGCTCTTTGAACCCGATTTTACACCCGTTGAGTATTACTTTGAAGACATTCTCCCCGCGGTGGTCAGCGGTGAGGTAGATGCGGGATTGGTAATCCACGAGGGACAGCTCACCTACAAAGATTTCGGACTTAAAAAGTTTGTAGACCTCGGCGAGTGGTGGAAAGAGAAATATAACCTTCCCCTACCTTTGGGGTGTAATGTGGTTCGCAGGGACCTCGGGAAGGAGCTTATAGACCTCGTAGCCCAACTTATGAAGGAAAGTATTACCTATGCCCTAACCCACAAAGAGGAGGCTATGGAATACGCACGGAAATTTGCAAGGGGATTGGAGCAAGACCCCGAAAGGAGTGAAAGGTTCGTTTCAATGTATGTAAACGAGAGAACCGTAGATTACGGAAAAGACGGTAGGGAGGCGGTTTATCTGCTTTTGAGATTGGGCAAAGAGCGGGGAATAATAAAGGCGGAAATTCCCGAAAAGATATTCAGCGACGAAATTTAGTAGGGGCATTTGGGACCCAAAGGTCTATCCGCCATTTCCTCCATCATACGCAGTGTTTCCTCTTTATACTTTTTCGCTTGCTGGAGAGTGAGGGTGGGAATTTTGAGCTTTGTTCCGACTTCTATAATCCAAGGGTCTCCTATCTTATCTTTATTGGCTTCGTAGATTGCTCCCCACAGCAAAGGTGTTCCGTAAACCTCGCTGGAAATATCCCAAAGGGTGTCGCAGGGTTTAACTTCCCAAACCGCAACTTTAGGTTTTACCAGATTTTCCTTTTCCTTTTTGGGTTGGGGTTTGGGTTTTTCCACCTTTTTGGGGAGTTCTTTCTTTACCTCTTGAGGTGGAGGTGGGGGAGGTGTAACCACCGCGGGCTTTTCCTCCTTAACCTCCTCTTGGGTGACTATTATCGTCGCTCCTTCAGCCACTCCCTTCAAAGATACGGTGTATATCGGATTTTCGGGGTCATTGGTAACTATCTGGAGGGTGTCGTTAAAATCACCTATTCTGGTTGGTTTAAATTCAACCACAACTTTACAAGTTTTTCGGTATTCCAAAGGCTTGGTGCAGGTGGTCTTGTAGATACCGAAATTGACCCCTTTATTCAATAAAACCTTTTTTATTACGAGGTCTCCGTAACCTTTGTTGGTTATTTCAACTTCCGCCCTTTTTACCTCTCCCACTTGGATTTTCCCAAAATCAATCCTATTGGTGGATAAAACGGGTATAGGGGTAAGTCTTCCGTTGATTTTCAAAATCCAATAGGCGCTTTCATCCGCGGGACCGTCCTTGGGAAATTCCGCAAAAGAAAGGCTTAAACAGGAAAGGGAAAAACCCAAACCTAATAGTAACTTTTTCATAGTAAGGAGGTTATTTTAAAAGTGTTAAAAACCTTTCCAATCTCCTTATAACGGAATCCTTGCCAATAATATCCGCCAATAAATCCAATCCCACCCCTTGGGTTTCGCCGGTAAGGGCAACCCTAAGGGTTTTAAACACCATTCCCGGTTTGAGTTTTAGCTCTTTGGCAACCTCTTTGGCGGACTTTTTAAACTCCTCCCCTCCAAAGGTTTCCGCACCTTTAACCTTTTCCAAGAAGAGTTGGGCTATATTTTTGGCAACTTCGGGAGTTACCTTTTCTATATGTTTTTCCGCTTCGGGAGAAAGGGTGTAATCCTCTACAAAGAAAGGTTTAGCCCTTGCGGGAAACTCCTTTAGGGTAAAGAAGCTATCCCTCACTTTGGAGACCACCTCTTTTACATACTCAAAGGGTTTGTTTAGTATCTCTTTTGCCACCTTTTGGTCTTCGGGGGAGAGGTTTTCCCCGTATTGTTTGAGGTAGTCTATAACCCTTTGGGTGAGGTCTTCCAAGTCTAAAACTTCCCTTATGTAAACCCCGTTCATCCAGTAAAGTTTTTCCCTATTGAATACCGCAGGGGCGTTGTGAATATCCTCTATGTCAAAACGCTCAATTAGTTCCTCCTTGGAAAGGATTTCTTTACCATCTTTGGGATACCAACCGAGCAACGATAGAAAGTTGAGCAAAGCTTCGGGCAGATAACCGTCAATGCGGTATTGCCTAACGGAAACCGCACCGTGTCTTTTGGAGAGTTTGCTCCTATCCTCTCCCAAAATAATGGGCAGGTGGGCAAACTTGGGTATAGGGAAACCCAAAGCCTCGTAAAGCAAAATCTGCTTGGGGGTGTTGGAAAGGTGGTCTTCTCCCCTAATAACATGGGTTATTCCCATAAGGGCGTCGTCTATAACGACTACAAAGTTATAAACGGGACTTCCGTCGGAACGGACTATTACAAAATCCCCGAAATCGTTTACGTTAAACCTCACCTCTCCCTTTATAAGGTCGTTGAAGACTATCTCCCTACCGTCGGGAACTCTAAACCTTATGGTGTAGGGTTTTCCTTCTTTTAGGTTTTTCTCTATCTCCTCTTTGGAAAGGTGCCTACATTTCCCGCTGTAGCGGTAAGGTCTACCCTCCTTTTTAGCCTTTTCCCTTTCCGCTTCCAACTCCTCTTGGGTGCAAAAACATCTATAGGCGTATCCCTTTTCCAAGAGGATATCTACATATTTTTTGTAAATTTCAAAACGCTCACTTTGGCGATAAGGTCCCTCATCCCACTCTATACCGAGCCACTTTAAGTCCTCAATAATTGCCTCTTCAAACTCCTTTTTAGAGCGCTCCCTATCGGTATCTTCAATTCTCAAAACCAACTGACCTCCGTGGTGTTTGGCAAACAGATAACTAAATATGGCGGTTCGGGCGTTACCCAAGTGGAGAAAGCCGGTGGGGGAAGGTGCAAACCTCGTCTTTACTTTTCCCATAAGGAGTTAATAAATACATTTATGAAAGTCTTTTCCAAACCCAACGAGGTGAGCAAATTTATCTCTTCCCTAAAGGGGGAGGGGAAGACCATAGGTTTTGTTCCCACAATGGGTTACCTACACGGGGGACACCTATCCCTCGTCAGGTGTAGCAAAAGGGATAACGACATTACGGTGGTTTCCATATTTGTAAACCCAACCCAGTTTGGAAAAAACGAGGACTACGACCGCTACCCGAGAGACCTCCAAAGGGACTTAAACCTTCTGCAAAAGGAGGGGGTTGATGTAGTCTTTGCCCCTTCGGTGGAGGATATGTATCCCGAAGGGTATTCCACCTATGTGGAGGAAACCGAGCTTTCCAAACTGTGGGAGGGAGCTTTCCGTCCGGGACACTTTAGGGGTGTCTGCACGGTGGTTACCAAACTCTTTAACATAGTAAAACCCGACAGGGCATACTTCGGCGAAAAGGACTATCAACAGCTGAAGATTATTCAAAAAATGGTTAAAGACCTAAATATGGATATAGAGGTAATAGGTTGTCCCATTGTGAGGGAAAGCGACGGGCTGGCTATGAGTTCAAGAAATGTTTACCTATCTCCCGAAGAGAGAAAACAGGCGACCGCTATATATGAGAGCTTTAAATTGGCACAAAAATTGGTAGAAGAAGGTTTAAGAGACCCCCGAAAATTGGAGGAAGAACTTAAAAAATTCCTCGCAAGTTTTCCTTTAATCAAAGAAATAGACTACATTGCGGTAGTAAATCCCAACACACTTGAACCCGCAAAGGAAATTAAAGGGGGAGAAAGGATTTTGGTGGCGGTTAGAATGCCCTCCGCACGGCTTATAGATAACTGGGAGCTAAAAATATCTAAAATGTGACCTAAATCGGCAAAAACTTTGCAAGTTTTTACTAAAGTAAAGAAAATCAAGTATTTTAGGGATAAAATATGAAAAAATCTACAAACTATTGCTTGAGAGAAATTTAAAACATAATTTAAAAGGGGAGGAGGTTTATTATGGCTATCAACAAACTTGAATTTCTGAAGAAGGTTGACCTGTTTAAAAATTTTTCCGATAAAGAGTTGGAAGAAATAGCCAAGTATTTTCACGAAAAACATTACAACAAAGGCGATTATTTGTTTTTTGAAGAAGAAGCGGAACCGGGAATATACATACTGGTAGACGGATTGGTAAAACTTTTAAAGGAAACTCCCGACGGTAAAACCATAATAGTTAGACTTGTCTTTCCCAAAGAGCTTTTCGGATGGGTGGAATTCGGAAATAAAAAACCCCGTTATACCTATACCTCCCAAGCGGTTTTACCCTCAACGGTGCTATACATGTCCAACCAAGACTTTGTAAACTTGTCGCTGAAATATCCTCCGTTGGCGCTTATGATAACTTGCGACCTGTCGGAGAAGTTGTTGGAAACCTACGAGGTTCTAAAGAGCATAGCGTCCGGTAAGGTGGAGGAGAGAATAGCCAAACTCCTAATAGAGTTGGGAGACAAAATAGGGCAGGATACCCCCGAGGGTTACTTAGTTATAGAAGCTCCCATAACCCGTCAGGATATAGCGGAAATGACGGGAACGACGGTGGAAACCGCTATAAGAATAATGAGCAAATGGAAGAAAGAAGGAATAATAGACGCCCAAAGGGGAAGAATAGTTCTAAAAGACTTGGACTACTTAGAGGAGTTGGCGGGTTACTAAAACTTGCAATTTCGGTTTTTTTAATACTTTCTTTCACAGCCAAAGGTTTGGAAATAAGCGATAACCTAAGCGAGGGAATAAGGGTAATCCCCACCCTTTGCGGTTACGCTATTGAAATTTCCTCCCGTGCGGGGAGTTACGGAGAGGCTCTAAACACCCTAAGGGAGGTTCAAAAATCTCTAAAAACCTTAGGGTTTGGCTTCCAAAGTCAAAGTCCCACCGCGGAGGAAAAGGGAAAAAGGGTAACCGCAAAGGTTGTTTTTATCTTAAAAAATCCCAAAGAGTTAAATAGACTCGTTTGGAATTTGGAGAACATAAAAATCAACTATCCCGAGATTGATTTTTCCTTGCTCGGAGAGAGGTGTTTTATTTCTCCTCAAGGGTTGGAAAAGCTAAAGCAAACCCTTAGGGAGAAACTACTCAAAAAGGCACAAGAAATGGCGGATATTTTTGGCAAAAAACTCCAAATGGAGTGTAGATTAGACAAACTCCAAATGGAGGAGTTTAAATTGCTTTTACCCCAACGGGTTTTGGAGGAAAGGGCAAAGGCGATTTGGATTTGCCATTAGTAGTGGTGGAAAAAGGGATTTTTACTCCCTTGGCGTGTTCCCCTTTTTATAAGTTCCTCCTCCACCATTTGGCGGACTTTGTTTTTCCAAGAGGGTTTACAATACTCGGGTGCCAAAAGTTTGTCCTCGTGTCCTTCCGCGGTAAAACGCATAACAACCACATTGGGGGGCATCATTTCTATAATGTCCGCGGCGATTTTTACATATTTTTCCAAAGGTAGGGGTTTGAATTCTCCCCTCTTATACATCTCCCCCAAGGGGGTATGTTCCATAATGTAGAGGGGGTGTATCTTTATCCCATCTATAGGCAAGGCGGAAACCATTTTGGCGGTTTCGTAAAAGTCCTCTTCCGTTTCCCAAGGAAGCCCCACTATTATGTGGGCGGTAACCTTGAGGGGTCTCCTTTTAGTCCTCAAAACCGCATCTACAAAATCGCTAACGCCGTGTCCCCTGTTTATCTTTTTTAAACTTTCAAAGTTGGCACTCTGAAGTCCGTATTCCACCCAAACCTCCAATCCTTTATCGGTGTAACTCGCCAAAAGGTCTAAAACCTCTTCGGGAACGCAATCGGGACGGGTTCCTACATCTATCCCCACCACCTCGTCAAACTCCAAAGCGACATCGTAAACACTCTTTAGGTATTCCAAATCCCCGTAAGTGTTGCTGTAACTTTGGTAGTAAACCGTAAAGAGGACATTCTTCTTAAACCTTTTCTTATAACGCAAAATGGCGCTTTCTATCTGCTTTTTTAAAGGCACTGTGGGGGAAAGGTTGGGAGGGATACTCCCCGCGTAGCAGTAAATACACCCTCCCCTTCCCTTGGTTCCGTCTATATTGGGACAGGTAAAGGGCAAGGCTACCGTAATCTTTTGAACCCTCTTTCCGTATTTCTCCAAAAAGTAATCCCTTAGGGAGTAATAAAGTTTTTTCTCTCCAACCGTAGGCATTTCCAAAAGTTAATTTTTCGGAAACCGCCAAAGTGGGGTATTAGCTTCGTTACAAAAGCGGTTTCAAATTTCACTTGACTCCCAAACTTGACAAAAACCCATTTTAATGTCAATCTTTTAATGTCAAGTGAATAATTGTTTATCTCAAATACAAAAGGTGTAAAGTCGTCCAAAGTAATGCCAAAAGTGGTTAATTTTTGATATTAACTCTTTTGAAGTTGCGGTTTTATAACATCAACTTGACATTAATAAAAATAAATAACGATTTTGTTTGAGGAATTTTTTAACAAACTTTAAATGCTTTTCGGTTTGTATTATCCACTTTTGAGGTTGTAGCCCGAGTTATTCCCACATTTGAGGTCAATTTTTGTAACATTTCTATTTATTGACATTAAATTAATATCAAGTTTCTTGGTTTCTGTTTTATTAATGTCAATTTTAGAAAGCTTTTGAGACTTGACTTTAACCTCATTTTGTGGTATATAGTCAAATTAAAAATAGTGGTTGGCTCCTTGGCAACCGAATAATGTCAAGTTTCTCCAAACCCGCATGGGAGTAGAGCAATCGTTCCTCTCCTACAGCGGTGCGGGTTTGAACAATATATATAACTATTTGTGGGGTTTTTGAATTTTGAAAGTTAGAATTCATGCGGGGTTGAAAAGGTAGGGTTGAAGTTAATGCCCGCTAAATGCGGGATTGCGACCGACCTTTATGGTGTCAAATACCGCGGACACTACAAGGGAGTTGAAGTTAACGCCCGCTAAATGCGGGATAAAAAAGGAAACATCAAAAGATTTCTAAATTTCTATAGGTTCCAAAGTTGTTTTCTGAAGAACTTTTGCACCCTCTTTGGTAACCACAACTATATTTTCCAACCTTACGCCGCCCTTGTTGGGGAGGTATATACCCGGCTCTATGGTGAAAACCATTCCTTCCACCATAAGGGTTTCCTCGTTTTTGTAAACCCTCGGCGGTTCGTGGATTTCTATTCCCACCCCGTGTCCCGTGGAGTGGGTGAAAAATTTCCCGTAACCTTTAGAGGCTATATATTCCCTCGCGGTGAGGTCTACCTCCTTTAGGGGTCTTCCCTCTTTGACAACCTTTAGAGCCTCCAAGTGGGCTTGGGCTACTATTTCATAAACCTTTATCAGTTCCCTATCGGGTTTTCCGATAAACAAAGTCCTCGTAAAGTCCGAGCAATATCCTTCCCAAACCACCCCGGTGTCTATCAAAAGCAAGCTATCCTCCTTTAGAGGTGTGTCGGAAGTTTCGTGATGGGGAATGGCGGAATTTTCACCGCTTGCCACTATGGTGGGAAAGCTCTCTCCCTTTGCACCCCCCTTTAGGTATTGACAAACCAAGAAACTCCTAAGGTCTTGCTCGGTTAATTCTTTCAACCTCTTTCGGTTTTCCTTTAAAAATTCCACCAAGTTTAGGAATGCCTTTTCGGTAATCTCAACCGCTTTGGAGATTTT
>QOAS01000084.1 GCA_003972855.1 Gammaproteobacteria bacterium
TTTTACCCTTTCTTTAATAACCGAAGGAGGAACTTTGGGAGTTAATTTGGAAGCCTTGGTAAAGGGTCTATCCGAGTAGGGGAAAATGTGCATGTAGGCAAAGGGTAATCTTTTTACAAACTCCAAGGTTTCCTCAAATTCCTTTTCCCCCTCGGTGGGAAAGCCAACTATAACGTCCGTTCCTATGGCGGTAATGGGTCTCCTTTCCACAATTTGGGTAACCTTTTCCTCAAACTCCTCCGCGGTGTAACCCCTTTTCATAAGCTTTAAGATGCGGTTACTTCCACTTTGGAGGGAAAGGTGAAAGTGGGGAGCTATTTTCGGAGAGGAGGTTATCAGCTCCAAAAGGTCTTTATCTATTTCGGAAACCGACATAGACGAAAGTCTAAAGTATTCAATCCCCTCAATTTTTATAAGTTCCTCCAAAAGCCTTAGTAGGTTTGTTCCGTCTTTTAAATCCCATCCGTATTGGGAAAGTTGGGTTCCCGTAAGGACTATTTCTTTATAGCCTTGGTCCGCCAATTTCTTTACCGCTTCTATAACCTTCTCTTTGGGGACGCTTCTTACCTTACCCCGCGCGAAGGGTATTACACAAAAGGTGCAAAAAGAGTTACACCCCTCTTGGACTTTCAAAAATGGGCGGGTATTTTCAAAGGAAACTATCACTTCAAAGTTTTTTACCTCGCCCTCGCGGAAAATTTCTCCGACGAATACCCTTCCGGGGTTTTTCCTTTCAAGGTATTCCTCAACCAGTTTCAGTATTTCCCCTTTGTGGGTATTTCCTACGACCAAATCAACCTCTTTCAGTTTTTCAAGCTCGTTTGGGTTTACTTGGGCGTAACACCCCGTAGCCACCACCACCGCGGAAGGATTTAGTCTTTTGGCTTTGTAGATGTATTTTCTGCTGTCGCGGTCCGCTCCCTTGGTTACGGTGCAGGTATTTATTACATATATATCCGCCTTTTCCCCAAAGGGAACTTCCCGATAGCCCGCGGTTAAAAATTGGGAACGCAAAAGGGCGGTGTCAAATTGGTTCATCCTGCAACCGAGGGTGACAAACGAAACTTTTAGTTTTTGTCCCACCACGGTAGTTAAAGGTTAAAGTCTAAACCCTCTCCTTGGTATGAAGTTTTTCTCCCAATACCTAAAAGGGGTTGAAAACTTTAAAAAACCTTTATAAGTTTTATTGATAAAACTATACTTAAGGAGGTGGGAAAAATGACCTTGAGAAGGTTTAACCCCTTTGAGGAACTCCTGCGCCTGCAAAGGGAATTGGAGAGACTTGCCCAATCCGCTCTGTCTTCTGCTGGAGAGGCGGAAAAGGAATTGGAAAGGGGATTGAAATTCATTATGCCTATGGAGGTATACGAAACCCCTTCCGAACTGGTTGTAAAGGTTGAACTTCCCGGAGTGAAAAAGGAAAATACGGAAGTGGTCATAAGGGACAACTACCTAATAGTCAAGGCGGAAAAGAAGGAGGAGACCGAAGAAAACAAAGAGCATATTCACATAAAAGAGCGTATTTACGGAAAATTTGAAAGGATAATTCCCCTTCCCACCGACGTGGATACCGACAAGGCAAAGGCAAGTTTCAAAGATGGGGTATTGGAAATAAGACTCCCTAAAAAGTCCGCAACCCAAGAAAAGAAAATAACTATAGAGTGATTTCCATTAAAAGGGCGTTGCTACCGTCGGGGTAGTAGTTTTTCCTCATTCCCACCCTTTTAAAGCCAAATTTTTTGTAAACCCTAAGGGCGGGAGTATTTTTCTCCGAAACCTCAAGGGTTACCTTTTCAATTTTTTCCCTTCGGAGTTGGCTTAAAAGCTCCCCCATAAAGGTGTATCCGAGTCCCCTACCCCTAAAGGGTTCAAATATCTCAAACCAATGGAGTTGGGCTTCCTTTTCTACAAACCACACCACCGCATATCCGAGGAGCTGGTCTTCACACTTTAGGGCGTAAAGTTTTACAAAGTCCTTTTGGAGGAGGTTATTTAGCTCGTTTCCGCGGTAGCGGTCGGAAAATAGCAAAATATCCCCTATTTCGGACTGTTTTAGTTCTATCAACCTCGGTTTGGGCATGGGGAAAAAAGAAGGTGAGCGCGCCAGGACTCGAACCTGGGACCTCCGGCGTGTCGGGCCGGCGCTCTCCCAGCTGAGCTACGCGCTCTACAAAAGTTTTAATTATATGAAATTTCCCCTTTTGGGGTCAAGACTTTAAATACCCACCTTGGGGCTTTAAATTATTTTTTGGCACCCGCTATGGTAAAACCCTACAAAATTTATGGAAAAATCCAAAAGATAGGCGGTATATACATAGAGGCAACCGTTCCCGAAGGAAAGGTGGGAGATTTGGTGGAGATAAAAACACCTTCGGAAACCGTATTCGGGGAAATAATTTCCCTAAACGGAAATACAGCGGTTGTAATGCCCTTTTCAAACCTTTACGGAATAGGAAGAAATGCCAAGATAGATGTAAAAAAAATTCCCGTCTCGGTCTATGTGGGAGAGGGGCTATTGGGCAAAGTTGTAAACGCTTTCGGTATACCTTTAGACAGCAAAAGACCACTTTTGGGAACGAAACCGATAGAGATTAAACTCCAGCCTATAAATCCCCTGCTTAAGGAAAAAATTAACGAGCCCTTTGATACGGGTATAAGGGCTTTAAACGGACTTTACACATTGGGAAAGGGTCAAAAGGTCGGTATCTTTTCCGCCGCGGGTGTGGGTAAAACCACAATGCTCGGTATGATAACCCGCTTTTCAAAGGCGGACATAGTTATTCTCTCCCTTATAGGTGAAAGGGGAAGGGAAGTAAAAGAGTTTGTAGAGGATGTTTTAGGCAAAGAGGGAATGGAAAAGAGCATAGTTGTGGTTTCAACCGCGGACGAACCTCCCGTAAACAAGGTAAAAGCCGCATTCGCCTCCATGGTTATGGCGAGATACTTTGCCCTTGAAAAGGGAATGGACGTTCTCTTTATTATGGACTCCATAACCCGTTTCGCTATGGCAAAAAGGGAGTTGGGATTGGCAAGCGGTGAACCGCCTACCGCCAAAGGTTATACCCCTTCGGTCTTTTACGACCTTTCCCTGATAGCGGAAAGTTGCGGAAAGTTTTCCAAAGGGAGTATTACCGGAGTTTTCTCCGTCCTTGTGGAGGGAGACGATATTACCGACCCCGTTGCGGACTTTATGATAGGGGTTTTGGACGGACACATTATCTTGAGCAGAAAAAGGGCTTACGAAAACATTTACCCCGCCATAGACCCCCTGAAAAGCATCAGTAGGATAATGCCTAATATAGTTCCTCCCGAAATCTACGAGGCTTCCCAATACATCAAAAGCGTTTACGCGACCTACGAGAAAATGGAAGATGTGGTCAATTTAGGTATATACAAAATGGGTTCCAATCCCCAAGTGGATTTGGCTATAAAGGCAAAACCCCTTATTGACGAGTTTTTCCGCCAAAAGGTGGAACAAAAGGTAAACTTGCAAGAAAGTTGGCAACAATTGTTGGCATTGTATAATAAAATTAAACAAACGGAGGTTGTCTCTTAAGATGGTTGTTGGGGGAATTAACAATCGCGCTCGGTATGTGGACGATACCTACGACCCATACAACATAAAAACGGAGGATTTTTTGAAAATTTACCTAAAGATGTTGGAGCTTCAGGACCCAACCGAACCTTTAAAGATTGAGGATATGATACAGCAAAACTATTTGCTCCAGCAAATATCCTTTTTAACAAACCTTGAAAAGACTATGCAAAGCATAATAGACACCCAAAGGTTATCCTATATAACCCAAGCTTCCTTTTTGATTGGAAAAAATGTAGTTTTTCAAGAGAAAACCGTAACAGACCCCTCCGCCGGCTATGTTTTGTTATCTCCGCAAGATTACAGCGGGGTGGAAGTATCGGTAATAGATGCCAATACGGGAAAGGTTGTTAAAACCTATAGCACAGACCTAAAAAAAGGTATAAATTCTTTGGATTTAAGCGACCTCCCCGCGGGGGAATACAGAGTTTCCGTTTCCTATAACGGTGAAAGGTTAAATCGCATCGTATTAGGCTTGGAGGGAACCGTTCAATATATATCTTTGGCGGGCAACGAACCCGTTTTGGGTCTCCCCTTTGGGGAGAGACTTTTAAAGGATGTAGTGTATATATCAACATAATTTAATAAAGGAGGATTAAAGGTGGCTACGAAATTCAAACCTATTTTGGAAAAATTGGTTAGGAATGCGGATTTGGAAGGTGCGGTTCTAACAACCGCGGACGGTCTTCCCGTTGAAGCGGTTTTACCCGCGGGAATGTCGGAAGAGAGATTGGCGGCTATGTCCGCGGCTATACTCTCCTTGGGTGAAAGAGCCGCCTTTGAACTGGAAAAGGGAGGACTGGAACAGATTACGGTAAAAGCTGAGCGGGGATTCGTAATAGTAACGGGTATAGGGCAGGAAGCGGTTTTAACCGTAATGGCGCCCCACGACGCGAAATTGGGATTGCTATACTTGGAAATAAGAAAGGCATCGGAAGAGTTGGCTAAACTGCTTTAGCCTCTTTCTTTTTCTTTAAAATCGCTGACAAATCCAAAAGAAGGGAGGAAGCGACGAAGATAGAGGAATAAGTTCCTACAATAATACCTACCAAAAAGGCAAAGGCTATATTTGAAAGCATTTCACCCCCAAAGAGAAAGAGAACTACCGCAACCGCAAAGGTGGTCAAGGAGGTCATTAATGTTCGTGAAAGGGTTTCGTTTATGGACAAATCTATAAGTTCCCGTAAGGGGGTTACGGGTCTAAGTTTTAAGTTTTCTCTAATGCGGTCAAATACCACAACGGTATCGGTGACAGAGTAACCCGCAACGGTAAGGAGCGCTCCCATAACCTCAAGGTTTACATCCCTAAAGGTCAAACTGTAAGCACCCAGCGTTACTATTACATCGTGAAATAGGGCTAAGAGGGCGGTTATCGCCCAAAGGGTTTTAAATCTGAAACCTAAATAGACCGCAATAAGCACCAAAGCGGTAATCAACGCGTATACAGCCTTTGTTTTTAACTCTTCACTGAATACCGCTCCTATCATTTCAAATCTAACCAACTTTGCGTTTTTGAAGTGTTTGAGTAGAAGTTTTTTTATCTCCTTAACCGGTTCACCCAGACGGGTTTTTACTACTATGTGCCCTTCCTTTGTTTCCTGAACCAGAAAGCTTTTAAAACCGTTTTCCTCAAGGAGTTTTTTAACTTCACTCTCGGAGAGTTTTTGAGAAGTAGCTATCTCTATTACATATCCCCCGGTGAAGTCTAAACCGAGGTTTAAACCTCTCGTTTGGAGTAAAAGTAAACTTCCCAAGACCAAAAAGAGGGAAACTAAATAGGCTTTAACCCGAAAGTTCATAAAGGGAATAGGTTTGACCATTAAGAGTTGCAATTATACCCTTTCTTCCCCTTTGGATTTTTCGGGGTATTTAATCCTTTCGTGGTAGTAGGAGAGTATGAGTTCCGTTAAAAGTTTTTCCACGGTTTTCAGTTCCTCCTCCGTGAGGTTTGAAGAAAGGAGTTGCCCTTCCTCTTTTAGCATATCTATAGCCTTTCGGACGGTTTGCTTTATCTCTTGAGCGGTAGGATTTTTTAAAGTCCTTACCATAGCCTCTACCGTGTCGGTTATCATCACTATTGCGGTTTCTTTGCTTTGGGGAATGGGACCGCTGTAGCGGAATTTTCTTTCGTCCGCATTGGGATTTTCTTTGAGGGCTTGATAGTAAAAGTATTTAATCAACTTGGTTCCTTGATGTTCGGGAATGAAACGGATAACTTCCTCGGGAAGGTTGTATTTTTGGGCTAAAGAAAGCCCTTCTTCAACATGGTTTTTTATTATTGACGCACTCACTTCGGGTTTTAAACGCTTATGGGGATTTTCACCGTTTACGTTTTCAATAAAGTAGTGGGGATTTACCAACTTTCCGATGTCGTGAAACATAGCCCCTACCCTCGTCAAAAGTGCGTCCGCCCCCAATTTTTTGGCAACGCTTTCCGCTAAAAGGGAAACCATAACCGAATGGTGATAGGTTCCGGGGGCTTCCAACATCATCTTTTCTATAAGGGGATTGGAAATATTTGCCAACTTTTCTAATTTTTCGTCGCTATACATAAACGGCAGGAGGTCTAAAAGTTTTTGCAAACCGAAAAGGACAAATATTTCCGAAACCACCGATAGGGGATACAGGTATAAAACCTTCCATATACAGGAGGAGCTTTCTTGAAGCCAATAACCCATCAGTAGGAGGATAAAAACCAAATTACCAAAAGCTACCGCGGTTATCCCCCATACCGTATCCCTTTTGCGGGAATAAATATCCGCGGAGACCAAATTCCCGAGTGAAAATCCAACGGTGGCGAAAACATTCTTTGAAGCCAAGAGAATTCCCACCGAAGAGAGAACTATAAGCTGTCCCACCGGTTGGGTTCTTAGGAAAGTTTTTGAAAGAACCCCTACTATGGAACCTACGAAAAATAGGAGATAGCCTTCGTCAAAAGGTTTGAGGTGAAGAAAATCGCTTTTCTCCCCTATTAAGGATAAAAGAATTAGGACTAAAACTACCAAATGGAGGGTGAAAAAGACTTTGTTACTAAAAAAGTATTTTTGTTTTTCAAACTTGTGGAGTAAAAGACTTAGTGCGGTTAGGAAAACCGGAAAAGTTATTAGAAATCCGCTATCCAATGAGGAGTGGTTTAGGAAAATACTCCAAAAGAGGGAAGTTAAAAGGATATGAGTCCAAAGAATGGTTTTATCGGGGACTTTCAGTTTCCTCCATTTGTGTCGCATTTTTTCCTTCTTCAAATTCCTCGTAAGCCTGTATTATTTTCTGCACTATCGGGTGTCTTACAACATCCTCCTTTTTAAACTCAACGAAACCTATACCTTCTATCCCTTTCAAAATCTTAAGCGCCTCAACAAGTCCCGATTGGGTTTTTCTCGGCAGGTCTATTTGGGTAACGTCACCGGTAATTACCGCTTTGGAACCGAAACCTATACGGGTTAGAAACATTTTCATCTGTTCGCGGGTGGTGTTTTGGGCTTCGTCAAGGATTATAAAGGCGTCGTTTAGCGTTCTTCCCCTCATAAAGGCGAGGGGTGCTATCTCTATAACGCCCTTTTCAAGCAGATAACTGGCTTTGTCAAAGTCCACCATATCGTAAAGGGCGTCATACAGGGGTGTTAGGTAGGGGTGAACTTTTTCCGCAATGCCTCCCGGAAGGAATCCCAGTTTTTCCCCCGCCTCAACCGCGGGACGGGTGAGGATTATTTTGGAAATTCGGTTTTCTTTGAGATATTTAAGAGCCATTGCCATAGCTAAATAGGTTTTTCCCGTTCCAGCGGGTCCGATACCGAAAACTATATCGTTTTCCTTTATAGCCTTAATGTAAGCTTTTTGCGAAGGGGTCTTGGGGACTATGGCCTTTTTCCTGTGGGTTATAAGTATTACCTCTTCACCATCTTGGGTTTTGTCGCTATCACCCGAAGGGGTTAATGCTTGGTCCAACTCCGAAAGGTATTTTTTAGCCTCCTCCCTTACTTGGGAGGCGTTTAGGTGTCTTTGGGGAACCTCCTTTAGCATTTTCCTCAAAAAGGAAGTGAATTTTTTCACCTTTTGTGGGTCACCTTTTACTATAACCTCCGTTCCGCGGGCTATAACCCTTATACCGAAAAGGTCCGCAAAAAACTTTAAGTTTTCGTCAGCCCTTCCTACGATGGCAAAAAACTTCTCATCAAAACTTCCCAAGTCTATTCTCTCCTCTAACATCTCCCTCCTCAAAAAGGTTAAATTACTAAAACAAATAATAGTGTTTTGAGAAAATACGGAAACTCCAAGGGAGGATAGCAAAAAATTTTGCAAAGAAAGGTGCTTTTTTTTGCAAAACCTTTACGGATATTCTTATTGATTTCTGTCAACCACCTCGCATCGGAGATGCGAGGCTTGACTTCGGGCAGTAGCTACCCCAAAAGGGAGTAGCTACCACCACGGGTGGGTTGTTTACCCGTCCCCTCACAAGGGACTTGTCTTTGTTCTTTTCGTATAATCCTCAAATATCTAAACACCCACCTATTGGTTCGCTTAAGCTTC
>QOAS01000012.1 GCA_003972855.1 Gammaproteobacteria bacterium
GTGACTATCCTCGCCAGCACCCCGTGCTCGTTCTGAACCAGGAGGTCTATTACGTGCTTTCTCACCTTGCCCTTGGGGAGTTTCCTAAACTTGGGGGCGGTGACAACCTTTAACCCTTCGTCCCTTCCTATTGTGTCCGCCATAGGTATATGAGGATATAATTAGTTGCCGTAAAAGCAAAAGAGATTTTGGAAGTGTTAAGTAGATTAGTTAGATTTAAATGTCTAATGGCAAGGAAACTAGGAGAGGCTCTAAAAAATGCCCTTGGTTAAAAGGGTCTTATCCATAAGAATAGCAGGCAAAGAGAGAAAACAAAAAGTTAGAAAACTCATTTTGGATTTAGTCCACTTTAAAAACCTTCTAATCCTTCTTATCCGTAGGTATAGAGAACTTTACGGCTATTATCCCTTAAACGAATCCCTCCTTTACGGCTTACTTGCAAAAGAGTATAAAGGCAAATATCAATGTGAATTTAACGAGCTTTTACAAAATATTAAAAATGACAAAAAATTAACCGAATTTTTAGAAAATCTAAAAGACCAAAAAGAGAAAGTTGAAAACCCTCACTTAGTCCAAAGCGTTATTAGAAATATCGTTAGGGACTTTAACAACTACTTTAAATCCTTGGACAAATACAGGGAAAAGCCCAAAAGGTTTAGAGCTAAACCCAAGCCTCCCAAACCTAAAAAGCTCCGCTATCTAATAGATTTCTCCGTTGAGGGAAACGCCAATATCTTTAAGGTTGAAACCGATAAATTCCTCTGCAAGCTTAGAAATGGAAGATGGCTAAAAGTTAAACTCCCTAAAAACTTTGGCTACAAAATAACTTCGTTTAGGTTAAAACTTTTAGCGGACGACCTCTATGTTGATGTTGTCTATAAATATCCTTTGGAAATTAAAGAACCGAAGGGAAACTTTAAAGCGGGAATAGATTTAGGTTTAGACGAGCTTTTAGCCATAGTATCGGATAATCCAAACCTGAAAAGCTTTATAGTTTCGGGAAAAGAGCTTAAAGCTTTCAATCAGTGGTTTAGCAAAGAGAAAGCCAAACTCCAAAGTGAGATAGACAAGCTTAAAAATGAGTTAAAGAAAAAAGGAGAGGATTTAACCGAAAAACAAATTAAAGCTATCCGAAAACAAATTAGAGATCTTGAAATAAAGCTAAAAATTCTATCAGCCCATAGGAGGAGAAGGTTAAACAACGATTTGCACAAAATAGCCCGCAAGGTGGTGGATTTGCTCTACGAAACGGGACATAAAGCCATCTACATCGGTATAAATGCATTGGAAAGCAAAAACGGGATAAATTTAGGCAAAAAGCTAAACCAAGAGTTTGTTTCCATTCCATTTAGGAAACTAATAGAGCTAATCAAATATAAAGCCAAAGAGTTTGGAATGGAAGTTAAAGAAGTAGACGAGGCTTATACCTCTAAAACATCGCCTTTTGCGGATGTTCTTAAAAACCAAAAGTTGGGAAAGAAGCTAAAAAAGGAAATTGAAAAGCTTGAAAGATTGAAAAGGGAAGATAATCAGGAAAAAATAGCGAAAGTTGAAAAGAAAATAGGGAAATTGACTAAGGAAATAAAAAAGAAGTTGTTAGGAAAGAGGAAAGGAAACATTTTTAGGGATTTTATAAGCGGAAAGATATTTCACTCCGATTTAGTGGGGGCGTTAAACATTTTGAGAGTAGGAGCCAAGCTCCTAAGACTTAGTTTTTATGGGAACTTAAAAGTTTTGTTTGTGAAGCTGTGCAATCCGAGAAGGTTTAAGCTGATGGAGTTTTTTTACAAAGTATCCCCCGAGTCCGTGAAATGGATAGGGGGTAGTAGGCACGCCTTAGAGCGTGCAAGGATGAACGGGGAAAGGGCTTTTACTATCGCCTGACATTTTTTCAAATTTTTACCCTTTCTCCGTTCCTCTCAAAACGAGCGCCTGAGGAGTTTTTTGTTTTCCTCCACAAACTCCTCAAAGGTTTTTCCCTTTTTTATGTATTCCAAAATGAGTTGTTCTATCGGAGAGAGTTCCCCTTGCGGTGGAACCAAATCGGGACGCTTTTTCAAAGTTTGTTCTATCCTCTTGTATAGTTTCCAAAGCTCTACAAGTTTGTGGTTTCCCGAAAGCAACACCTCGGGGACTTTTAATCCTTTGAACTCCCTCGGACGGGTGTAAACGGGATAACCCAACCACCTTTGGGAGAAACTATCTTCCTCCAAACTTTGGGGTTCGGATAAAACCCCCTCCACCAAACGGGTTGTTCCGTCTATTAAAACCAACGCGGGAAGTTCACCTCCCGAAAGGATGAAATCCCCTAAGGAAACTTCCTTATCAACCAAAGTTTTGACCCTTTCGTCTATCCCCTCATATCTACCGCAAAAGATGAGGATATTTTCCTTTTCCTTTAGCTCCCTAAAGGTTTCTTGGGTTATCCTCTCCCCCCACGGTTCGGTTATTACGACAAAAGGTTTCCCGTAAGTGTTTTTTACATGTTCATAAATCCTAAAAAAAGGTTGGGGTTTTAAAACCATTCCCGGAAATCCCCCGTAGGGGGTATCGTCTACCTCCCTTGGATTGTCGCAAAACTTCCTAAGGTCTAAGGGATAAACTTCCACCAACCCCTTTTTTATAGCCTGCCGAACTATGCCGTAGGAGGTGTAGCAGTCTATAATTTGCGGAAATATCGTGGCGACGAAAAACCTCAAAGGTTGTTTGGACATAATTTCATAATTTCCAATGAAATACCTCGCGTTGGGAATTCTCCTTATTTTTACCCTTTTGGCGATATTTGCGGACTTTATAGCCCCCTATCCCTACGACCTTCAAAATAGGGAAGCTCCCTATCACCCACCTACGAGGGTGCATATTTTTGACTCCAGCGGGAGGCTAACTCACCCTTACGTTCACCCCTATGTTTTGGTAAATCCTCTTCTTAAAACCTACGAGGAGGACAAAAGTAAAATTTGCAAGATAGAGTTTTTTACGAAAACCCCCTACGGGTTTAAGCTCTTTTATACCCCACCCCGTTGTGGCGTATATTTGCTCGGAACCGATAAATTGGGCAGGGATATTTTCTCCCGTTTGGTTTACGGTGCGAGAATTTCACTCTCGGTGGGACTCATAGGGGTGAGTATAACCTTTTTACTCGGAATTCTTTTCGGCTCTTTAGCCGGTTACTACGGCGGGGCTATAGACACCGCGGTTATGAGGCTTACGGAAGTTTTAATGTCCATTCCCGCTTTTTACCTTATGCTGACGCTAAGGGCGATTTTTCCCTTAGATATGTCCTCGGTAGCGGTATTTTTCTTGATAATCTTTATCCTCTCTTTTGTAGGTTGGGCGGGTTTGGCAAGGGTTATAAGGGGTTTGGTTCTCTCCTACCGCTCCTATGAATATGTCCTCGCCGCAAAAACCTACGGAGCTTCCACTTTGAGAATAATCTTTAAACACATCTTGCCCAACACCTACTTTTACCTGATAGTAACCGCCACTTCAGCCATACCCTCCTACATTTTGGGTGAAGCGGCGCTTTCGCTTTTGGGGTTGGGTATTCAAGAGCCTTACCCCTCTTGGGGTAATATGCTCTCGGAGGCGAGAAGCCTTACGGTGATAACCTTCTTCCCTTGGATACTTTCACCGGGGATGGCGATATTCCTCGTGGTGGTCGCCTTTAACATTTTGGGGGATACCCTCGTGAGTGAGAAGGAAAAGATAGGCTAACTCTTTTTGTTCCGTTTTTAATCTATTAAACCTTTGATGGAGAAATGCTACACCTTTGAAGACCTAAAGGAGATAATGAAAGAACTCCGCCAAAAGTGTCCTTGGGATAGAAAGCAAACCCACGAGAGTTTAAAGAAATACCTTTTGGAAGAAACCTACGAGGTTCTTGACGCCATAGACCGCAAAGACTGGCAAGCCCTAAAAGAGGAATTGGGGGATTTACTCCTCCAACCGATTTTCCACGCCCGCATAGCGGAAGAACAAGGAAAGTTTAACATTGACGATGTTATAGACCACCTATGTAGAAAACTTATAGAAAGGCACCCCCATGTGTTTGGGGAGGAAAAGGCAAATTCCGCGGAAGAGGTTCTGAAAAACTGGGAAAAACGAAAGTTGGAAAAGAGAAACTCCGTCCTTGAGGGTGTTCCCAAGGCTATGCCCGCCCTAATGAGGGCTGAAAAACTGCAAAAAAAAGCTTCCAAGGTGGGTTTTGACTGGAAAAACCTTTCCCAAGTGGAGGAAAAGGTTAAAGAGGAATGGAAGGAGTTTTGGCAGGCACTGAAGGAGGGTAAAAAAGAAAAAATTGAACACGAGTTTGGTGATTTACTTTTTGCATTGGTAAACCTCGCAAGGTTTTTAAAAATAGACCCCGAACAGGCTTTGCAGAAGGCAAACGAGAGATTTATAAAGAGGTTCTCTTATGTTGAAAAAAGGGTTAAAGAGAGCGGTAAAAAATGGGAAGAATTTACCCTTGAGGAGTTAGACCGCCTTTGGGAAGAGGCAAAAATTCGCCAAGAGGAATAAAGCGTGTGTATAGTTAGCAAATAGCAAAATAAACAGAAACTTAGAAATTTAGTTTCAAAAGATGTTAAAATTTCACTCAAAAGCGGGTTCCTTGGGGAGGCTGTTCCGCGGATAACAAGAACAAAGGGAGCGGGGTAAACAGCCAAAACTTACTTTAAAGATAAAAGGTATCCCCCGAGTCCCTAACAATAGGGATAGGGGGTAGTAGGCAAGGTATTGACCTTGCAGGGGTGGACGGGGAAAGGGTTTTTGCGATTGGCTGAAACATTTTTTTAAGTTTTTACCCTTTCTCCGTTCCTACTTTACCGCAAAGGGAGGGTTAGATGAAAAAAATACTAAAAACCTTTTTGGTTCTTTCCGGCGCAGGGGTTATTACCTCCTATGGAGTGGACTTCGTTTGTGTAAACGGGGATAAACTTTTAAAGGAATCGGAATACGCCCAAAAACTTAAAAAGGAAGTGGAGAAAAAAAGGAAGGAATTTATAGAAAAATTCCAAGAAAAGGCTCGGGAATTGGTAACAAAAATCCGTCAGCTCCAGACCGAGCTTTCCAGCGGAATGCTAAGCGACGAGGCTAAAAAGGAGAAACAAAAAGAGCTTATAAAACTGCAACAGGAACTCCAAATGCTCCAAATTACCACCCAACAGGAGGTTCAGAGGTATATAACTTCCCAACTTCAAAAGTTGGATAAACTCACGAAGTCCGCTTTAAAAGCCCTTTCAAGGGTAAAAGGTTTTAAGGTTGCCTTGGATTGTAACGCCGTTCTCTACTACGACCCTTCGGTGGATATAACCGACGAGGTTGCAAAAATTTTAGACCAACTGGCGGAGGAAGCGGAGGCGGAAAAGAAATAACTAAACTTTTTAAGTCCTTTTTTCCTTTAACTATATCCAAAATTTGGAAATTTTTGCATAGCTCTGACCTCCGTTGGCTGGGTAGATTAAAAAACCATCTATGGTTTACAAAAGGGCAAAAATCTCCCTTAAGGGGTTGGTTCAAGGGGTCGGCTTTAGACCTTTCGTGTATAGGTTGGCTACGGAGTTAAACCTCAAGGGTTTTGTTTTAAACGACGGAAAAGGTGTTCTCATAGAGGTTGAAGGTGAAGCGGACAAAGTAGCACTCTTTTTGAAACGCTTGCATACCGAAAAACCTCCCAATGCGAGGATAATTTCCCAAGAATTGGAGTTTTTATCCCCGAAGGGCTATGAAACTTTTGAAATAAAAAGCTCACAAAAGGGTGGTGAAACGGAGGCTTTGGTTCTTCCCGACCTTGCAACTTGCGAAGATTGTCTAAGAGAGCTTTTCAATCCCGCCGATAGGCGGTATATGTATCCCTTTATAAACTGCACCAATTGTGGACCCCGATTTACGATTATTGAAAGTCTGCCTTACGACCGCCCCAACACTTCAATGAGAAAATTTAAAATGTGTCGCGCCTGTCTGCGGGAATATACCGACCCGAGAAGCCGTAGGTTTCACGCCCAACCCAATGCCTGCAAAGAGTGTGGACCCCAGCTCTACTATTGGGAAAATGGAAAGGTAACCGCAAAGGGAGAGGAAGCCTTTGAGAAACTCACCGAGGAACTGAAAAAAGGAAAAATTCTTGCGGTTAAGGGAATAGGAGGTTTCCACCTAATATGCAATGCCACCGATGAAAAGGTAGTCTCACTCTTGAGGGAGAGAAAGAAAAGAAAGGAAAAACCCTTTGCGGTTATGTTTAGGGACTTAAACCAACTTATGGAATATGCCAATCCCACCGAATTGGAAAAGGCACTCCTAATTTCCCCCGAAAGACCGATAGTGTTGGTTGAGAAGAAGAAGGAACTCGCACCCTCGGTTGCGCCCAAGCTAAAGAGGGTGGGTGCGTTTTTGCCCTATTCGCCTTTGCACCACATGATTTTAAGGGCGGTGGACTTTCCCATTGTGGCAACTTCCGCCAACCTTTCGGAAGAACCCATAGTGAAGGACAACGGGGAGGCTATTTCCAAGCTCAAAGATTTGGCGGACGCAATAGTTTTCCACGACAGGGATATAGTGAGAAGGTGCGACGACAGCGTGGTAAAGGTTGTAGGCGGAGTTCCCCTCTACATAAGGCGGTCGCGGGGAGTGGTTCCCTTGCCGATAATCCTCCCCTTTAGGTTGAAAAGAAAGGCTCTCGCGGTCGGTGGAATGCTTAAAAATACCTTTGCCCTCGCTTGGGACGACAAGGTTATTTTGAGCCAACATATAGGGGATATAGAAAACTTTTCCACCCTAAAGGTTTTTGAAGAGAGCGTTAGAGACCTTATGAGGCTTTACAACTTTGAACCCGATGTGGTGGTCTGCGACATGCACCCCCGATACGAAACCACCCGCTTTGCAAAAACCCTTCCCTACAAGGTTGTTCAAATGCAACACCACCATGCCCACGCGGTTTCATGTATGGCGGAAAACGGACTGGAAGGGAAGGTTTTGGCGGTAACTTGGGACGGAACGGGCTTCGGTTTGGACAACACCGTTTGGGGAGGGGAATTTCTAATTTCAACCTACACCTCCTTTAGGAGGTTTTTCCACTTTAAAAACTTCAAACTAATAGGGGGGGAGAAAGCGGTAAAGGAACCCGCAAGGGTTGCCCTCTCGCTTTTGTTTGAACTTTACGGGGAAAAAGCCCTCTCTTTAGACCTCCCCGCGGTGAGATTCTACAGCTCCACCGAAAGGGAAATGCTTTTTAGGGTCTGGCAAGGTGGTTTTAACACTCCCCTAACCTCTTCGGTGGGAAGGCTTTTTGATGCGGTAGCCTCCCTTTTGGGACTTTGTCAAAGAGTTTCCTACGAAGGGCAGGGAGCAATGCTCGTTGAAGACCTTTACGACCCCTCGGTGGGAGACTTTTACGATTTCACCTTGGAAGGTGACCGAGTGGATTGGAAACCTATTATTGAGGGGATTTTGAAAGATAGACAAGACCCACCAAAGGCGGTTTCCCGATTTATAAACACCCTTGCAAGGATAGTTTTGGAGGTTGCCCTCAAAGGGGGAAAAGAAAAGGTTTGCCTAAGCGGTGGGGTTATGCAAAACGACCCACTGGTGAGAAAAATTAAAGAGCTACTAACGGGGGAAGGTTTTAAGGTTTATACCCACCAAAAGGTCCCGACCAACGACGGGGGAATTTCACTCGGACAGGCGGTTTTCGGAGGGCTTATAGACCAAATTTGAGGGTGCAAAAATTCTTTTAATCCCTAAGAAACTTATCATAAACTTTTGGTATAAGGAGGTTTCCGAAAGATGAAGATTTTGCTCATCACCTTTGACAAGGAAATGGAAAAAAAAATTCAGGAACTGCTTAAGGATTATCAAATAATTACCGCCAAAAACGGGGAAGAGGCACTTCTCCTTAACATAGCGGGTGACGTTGATTTGGTTATATACGATGCCCTCGCGGGGGGTATAGCGGAAGACGACATTAACAAACTATATGAAGAAGGTTTTCAAAATGTTCCCTTCATCATTTTAATGGACGACCTCTTCCCCATAGACCCCGGTAACATAAAACCCAAACACAAA
>QOAS01000036.1 GCA_003972855.1 Gammaproteobacteria bacterium
CGACACTCAATGGCCTGGCTAAGAGTAAAGGGCCATGGGTCGTAGGTGGAAGTTAATGCCCGCTAAATGCGGGATTGCGACTACTTCTACTAACTCCTGGGTTTTAATCTTCATAGCAAGGTGGAAGTTAATGCTCGCTAAATGCGGGGTTTTAAAAATGGTTGTAAAACCTCTAACTTCCAATGAAGAACTAATAAGGGAAGCGGTGAAAGTTATTAAAAGACACTTGCCCGCTGTGAAGGTTATAGTTTTCGGCTCCCGAGCGGGGGAAAATTTTAGGGAAAATTCCGACCTTGATTTGGCTTTAGATTGGGGAAAACCGATTCCTCCCTACCTTATGGAACAAATTAGGGAAGAACTTGATGAACTTCCCACTCTGGTGTCCTTTGATTTGGTAGACCTAAACTCGGTTTCGGAGGAATTTAAAAATCAAATCCTTACCGCGGGTAGGATTATTTACGATGAAAAGACCCGTTGATTACCTCCGAAGGTTAGAAAAAGCTTATTTTAGACTTTTAGAGGTTTTGGAAAATTACAATCCGTCAGAATTAGACATCGCTTTGGACGCAACCATTCAGAGGTTTGAGTTTACCTTTGAACTTTCTTGGAAGGCTATAAAGAAATTTACGGAATTTGTGGGATTGGAAGGTTGCAATTCCCCCCGTAGTTGTATAAAGTTGGCTTACCGCTTGGGTTGGATTTCCGACCAAAGACAGTGGTTGAACCTATTGGAGGCAAGAAATCTAACTTCCCACACCTACGATATAGCGACCGCTTGGAGGGTTTACGACCTTGTAAAGGAAAACTACAAAGCGTTTGAAGAACTTATAGAAAAACTAAAAGGGTTACTTAGGGAGGAAACCTCTAACGGTTAAAATTCCCACCGATGCCCCTAAAGGTTTTCCTAAAACTTAACCTTTCGGAGGAAATAGACACCTCTTGTCTTACGCCCGACAAGGTTCACGGTTTGTTCTTTTCCCTCGTAGGTGAGGAGTTGGCGGGTATTCTCCACGAGGGGTATAAAAACATAAAACCCTTTTCCCTCTTTTGTAGGGAGCTTTTTAAACCTCAAAAGGTAAAGGCGCTCAGCCTTGAGGTAAACCTTTTGGAGGATTCACTAATTCCGAAACTCCTTTCGGGTTTTATTCTCAACAAAAAGGGTGTTTTTCTAAATCTAAACTCCAAAAGTGTGGAAATTAAAGCCGAATTTAGAATTCCCCAAAGGTGGTTAAAGCCCTACTCCTCACTGGTTGAGGTTAAGGAAATACCTACAAAAGTCGGAATTAAATTCGTTTCCCCCGCCACCTTTAGGAGGAATAACTCGGATTTACCCTTTCCGTTACCCGAGCTTTTGTTTAAGGGACTCGTCAAAAGGTGGCTCGCATTTTCGGGTTTGCCCTTAGAGGTGGATTTAAGGGAATACTACAACCGAGTGGAGGTGGAAAGATACAACCTAAAAACACAAAAGGTGGAATTTTCCAGCGGGGGAAAACTCACAACCTTTGTAGGTGAGGTGGTTTACAACCTTTCAAAGGTGGAAAATAAAACCGCCCTAAAGTGGTTTTTCATTCTTTTGAACTTCTCCCTTTGGAGTGGCGTGGGGAGAAAAACCACTATGGGTTTGGGGAAAATAGGTGGATTATGGAAAAAGTCCTTATAGCGGAAAGAATTCCTTCCCCCCAAGAGGTGATAGACAATTTTAAAGACCCCACCGCAGGTGCGGTTGTAATCTTTGAGGGAAAACCGAGAAACGACAACGGGATAATAGCCCTCCACTACGAGGTTTACGACGACATGGCTATTAAAGAAATGAAGAAAATAAGGGAAGAGGTTTTAGCCCGCACCGGTGCGGTGGAACTTTTTATATTCCACCGAAAGGGTGGAGTTAAAGTGGGAGAAACCTCCTTTGTCGTTATAGCTTTCGGAAAACACCGAAAGGAGACCTTTGAAGCCTGCCAACTGGCGGTGGATTTGGTGAAAGAGAGAGTCCCCATTTGGAAAAGGGAAGTTTACCCCGACCGCTTGGGGGATTGGATTTTGGGAATTTAACCGACCTTTTTCATTGTTTTACTTTTTCTTCGGAGATAAATCTAAGAAAAATGAGGTTTGAAATTCACATCTACAAAGGACACCCCGCCTTTTTTGAAACCAAGGAAGCCCCCTATGTTCCCTATGAAAATGTTGAAACCTACATAGAAAGTTCCTTTGACTACATGACCCATGGAATGGCAAAGGAAGAAAAGATATTCATAGAGGGTTTTAACCACTTTGTAGATTACCTCCTTAGCGACGGAGACGAGTATTTTCTCCACGAAGCCAAAAAGGCTTTTGCCCATACCTACGGACAAATTGAAGAGAGCAAATATATGCTCGGACTTATAAGGATTTTGGAAGGTAACCCCCGCGATGCGGGGAGATTTTTTAAAGAGATAAGGGATTTTAGTTTTCCAAGATTTATCCAATATTACCGCGTTCCCACCTTGGTGGTAAAAACCGAAAACGGAAAGGCACTCTATCTGACACCCTCTAAAGAGGGGATTGAAAAAATTTTAAGTTTGCTCCAAAACGAGGGTAACCTCCCTTAAACCCAACAAAGCATTGGATATAAAAAACTTTTCGCACTTTGGCAGTTCCTCTAAGGGTAAAACCTCCTCTTGTGCCTTTCCCTCTTCCAGTAAAACCCTTCGGGTTACCCCCGGAAGCAATCCCTCGCTTACGGGGGGTGTCAATAAAACCCCGTCCCTTAGGCAGTAAAAGTTGGCGGAGGAGGTTTCCGTTATGTTCCCCCTTTCGTTTAAAACGACGGCATCGTAAAAACCCCTTTTGAGTGCCTCTCTTTTTACCAAAACATTAAATAGGAAGGAAGTCGTTTTAAACCTCCAAAGGGGGTTGGAGGAACATTTTTTAAACCCCGAAAGGGTGAGGGTTAAATCTTTCGGGGGCAACCTTAGTGGTTTTACAACTATTTCCAACCTATAGGAGTTTGGAAAGTCGCCGTAATATCCGCTACCCAAGGAGAGCAATAACACCTTCACATAAAAAGGTGTATCGGTATTTTTGGTAAACCTTATGTGTTTCTCGGTGAAACTTTTGAATTCCCCAAAGGTCGGGTGGGGAATACCCAAAAACGATGCCCCCTCTTTGAGCCTCTCATAGTGATACTCAAAGTGGGGAGGCAGTTTCCCTCCCTCCACCTTGAAGGTTTCAAAAAGTCCCTCCCCGAAGTGTTTAAACCTATCCACTTTTTCCATTAAAGTGGGAGTTTATAATTGGTTTTCTTATGATAAAGGTTGAGATAGTTACCCCTAAGGGATACGCATACAGCGGGGAGGTAGAACTGGTTAATATCCCCACCGAAGAGGGGGAAATCGGAGTTTTGGAAAACCACATGCACCTAATATCTTCCCTAAAACCCGGACTTGTATTCTTCAACGGGAATAAGGAAGAAGGCTTTTTCGTAACGGAGGGAATCGTAGAGGTAACACCCAAGAAGGTGAACATCATTGCGGAAGAAGCCACCCCCGTTGGGGAAATAGACCCCGGTGAGGTTAAGAAAAAATACGAAGAGGTGGTAAAAAAGCTCGCCAGTGCCAAAACCCGCGAAGAGTTGGAAGAAATAGAAAAGGAAAGGGAAATTTACGAAACCCTTATGTCGTTGGTGGTTAGAAAATAACCCTTGGAGAGCCTGAAAAATGAAAATACATCCTAAGATTTTGGATAAGGCCATAAACCGTTTGGTGGAGGAATTGGTTGAAACCAACATAGTAGAGGTTGAAAAGGATAAATTCGTCCTAAAGGTGAGGGAAATTTTTGTCAAAGCCCAAGAAGAGGAAAAACAACTTACCGAAGATGCAAAAAAGGTTTTGAAGGAAAACATTCATCTCCTTGACGAGACCGGTTTGGACAGCGCCAAAGCGGTTGCCCTCATAAGGAGAAAACTGGCGGAGGAGAGGAATATAAACCTCAACCCCTTTGAGAGGATGAACCAAATAGCCAAACGCATTATGGATTGGATTATGGAAGACGACGAAATAGAGATATACGACGAACCTTACAACATCAGAAAAAGAATTTCCGCAATTTTAAAGGACGCGGTAGGAGAACAAAAAACCATTGAAAGGGAAGCCCAAAGGAGGGCGGAATTGGAAGCCCAAAAGAGGGGAATTCTTATAGGAAGCGACGATTGGAATTTCATTTACAGGAAATACCTTTCGGAGGTAATGAAAGAAAAAGGATACGAATAGTGTTTTAGCATTATTGTTGATGCTTCCTTCAAAGAAAGGTTTTTCTCTTGTGGAACTCCTCGTTGTTATTGTCTTATTGCTAACCGTTGGAGCTTTGGTTTTTTGGACTGTTTTAAAAGCCCTTTCCTCGGTAAGCACCTCCGCGGGTGAAGCCAAAAAAGAGGTTGAAATAGTTTTAAACACCGATTGGCTCGTTTTTGACCTCAAACATGCGGGTTACGGCATTTCGGTAAACGAAACCACCGCGGTTTTGAGTTACTGCAATGGAACCAACGGGGTTGAAGCCTGTTCGGTAGCCACATCGGTAGGTGCGGTAGATAACAAACTCCTCCTTATTAAGGAAACTTCCAACATCGTAAGGAGTAGTTCCTATGAGAATCCCAGTGTGGGATTTATATCCTGCAAAAACTCCTTGGAGATTATTAATAAGGCATCGGGAATAGATACCACCCAACATAAATGCGTAGTCCTTGACGATTTGAAACAGCTTGTAACCGATAATTCCGATTGCAGTTGTTCTTCTTCTCCCGTTAATACTTTGGATTTTGCGGTTTTATTTCCCTATTGGACAGACGGAGCTTGTAAAGGAATGACGGGCTGTTGTCAAAATCAATTTTGCACTGGTATAGCTTGGTTTCTTGACGAACCTTCCGGTGATTCCACATATCCCTCTTCCTGCAGGCTTTTAGGAACTAAAGCACTTTACAGAAGTTATACAAATTCAACGGGAAACTTTACCAAACAGCAGATAATACCTTGCATAGCGGATTGGGATGTTTGGTTTGGTTTGGATACGGATAACAACACCGACATAGACCGTTGGGTAAATTACCTTCCAACCGCGGATATGACTTCAGACTCCAACGGGGTAAATAACGCAATGGCGGAACAATTAAAGATGGCAAAAGTTTACCTCTTAGTGCAGGCTTCCTATTCCGCGGACCCGGATTACGATTATTGCGCTTTGCACGGGGATATATGTAATACCGCTCAATGCGGTTCGGATAAACTTTTAATTGATACCCTAAAAGATGACGACGGAACGGAGCATTATGTTTGTCTAAAACACCCCGATGGTGATACTTGGAGGCATTACCGTTGGAAGGTAATACAAATAGATATCACCCCATTTCCGAACATTCCAAACGCCGTTGTTACCCCTTAAGGTTATTTAGTTATGGGAAACTTTATACGCACAAAGGTTTTTGAAATTTCCACCTCCTCCCACACCGATTTTGTCAATGTTACCCATCTCGTTAAAGGTTTCGTAAAGGAGAGCGGTATAAGGGAAGGTTTGTGTGTGGTTTATGTTCCCCACACAACCGCGGGGGTTTTTATAAACGAGGGTGCGGACCCCGATGTGGTTAGAGACATAGCCTACAAACTGAACACCCTTGTGGAGTGGGAAGACCCCAATTACAAACACATTGAGGGGAATTCCGCCGCCCACATAAAGAGTTCCTTAATGGGAAACTCCCGCGTAATTCCCGTATCGGAGGGAAAACTCCTTTTGGGAACTTGGGAGGCTATATTTTTTGCGGAATTTGACGGACCCCGCAGGAGAAAACTAATAGTAACCCTTATAGGGGAATGACCAAAGAGGAAACTAAAGGAGGATTTCCTTTAAAATTTCCAACGCCCTTTCCAGTTCCTCTTGGGTTATAACGAGTGGGGGTAAAAACCTTAACACCCTTTGGGCGGTGCAATTGAACACCAACCCCTTTTGGAGACCCTTTAAAACCAACTCCTTACAGGGTTTGTCTAATTCCAATCCCAACATCAGTCCTTTACCTTTAACCTTTCCAACCCCCAAAGAGTTAAGACCTTCCTTAAAGAACTCCCCTACGCGGGTTACATGGTTTAAAAGTCCACTTTCCAATTCTTCGTAAACGACCAACCCCGCCCTCATAGCCAGCGGGTTTCCCCCGAAGGTTGAACCGTGGCTCCCCGCGGTAAGGCTTTCCGCTATTTCGTTTTTTGCGACCAAAGCCCCTACGGGGATACCTCCTCCCAAACCTTTGGCGGTTGAAAATAGGTCGGGAACAATTCCGTAATGCTGAAAACCCCAGTATTTGCCGGTTCTACCGTTACCCGTTTGAACCTCGTCTATAGCCAAAAGAATCCCCGCTTCGCGGGTTAGCTCGTATAATTCCTTAATAAAACTTTCCTCCGCGGGATTTACTCCCCCCTCTCCTTGGATAACCTCCAACAGAACACCCGCGGTTTTTTCCGAAATTAGTTTTTTTACACTCTCTATGTCGTTGAATTGGGCGTAAACAAAGCCGGGTAAAATAGGTTCAAAACCCTCTTGTAGTTTGGGTTGTCCCGTTGCGGATAAACTCCCGTAGGTTCTACCGTGGAAGGAACCCCTAAAGGTGATAATTTCGTATCTATCCTCTCCGCGGTCTCTCCAATATTTTCTTATAAGCTTTATTAGGGCTTCGTTTGCCTCCGCACCGCTGTTGGCGAAAAAGACTTTCCCTTTACCTTTTCCGTAAGAGGTTTCCACCAACTTTTGAGCCAACTCCTCTTGGTAGGGAACCTCAAAGAGGTTGGATATGTGGATTAACTCCTTTGCCTGCTCGCATATGGCTTTGGTAAGTTTGGGGTGGGCGTAACCCAAAGAATTAACACCTATTCCCGATATGAGGTCTATGTATTCCTTTCCCTCCTCGTCGTATAGCCTTGCCCCTTCTCCCCTTACGAACTTTACGGGAAGCCTCGCGTAGTTAGGGGTTAAGTGGGAAAGACCTCCCATAGGTTTTTAATTTTCGGGAAAACCCAAAAGGGGAGAGAAAATTAACGAACCACATTCAGTCCGTAAGATTTTAAAACCTCTCTTAGTTTCCTTTCTTTTTCTTCCGACATCGGGTAGAGGGGTAAACGGAAAGATTTCTCCTCTATAAGTCCCAACATCCAAACCGCGGTTTTCACCGGTATGGGGTTGGTATCTATAAAGAGTGCCTTAAAGAGGGAGAAAAGTTTATAGTGGAGTTTGCGGGCGGTTTTAAAGTCCCCCTCAAGGGCTTTGGAAACCATCTCTTTAACTTCCTTGGGGAGGATATGGTTGGCTACCGATATGACCCCGTCCGCTCCCAAAGCCATCATCGGCAGGGTAAGGCTGTCATCTCCGGAAAGGATTATAAAATCCTCCCCCAAAGTGCTTTTGAGTTCGGAAATACGGTCTAAGTTACCCACACTTTCTTTTGAACCTATTATGTTGGGGCATTCCTCCCTTAGCCTCGCAAGGGTGGAAACTTCCAATTCTTTGCAAGTTCTACCGGGAATGTTGTAAACGATAATGGGAATATCCACCTCTTTGGCTAAAGTCTTATAATGGTGGTAAAGTCCCTCTTGGTTGGGTTTGTTGTAATAAGGCACTACCACCAAAGCGGAGTCCGCTCCCACCTCTTTGGCATAGGCGGTGAGTTCTATAGCCTCGTGAAGGGAGTTTGCCCCCGTTCCCGCTATAACGGGAACCCTTCCGTTTACATGTTCAACCGCAACTTTTATAACCTCTTTGTGTTCTTCATAGGTTAAAGTGGGACTTTCACCCGTCGTTCCGCAAACGAGAATGGCGTCGGTGCCGTTTTCTATCTGGTAATCAATTAACTTTTTTAAACTCTCGTAGTCTACTTCCTTTCCATTATTCCTAAAAGGTGTAATAAGCGCTATAACCGAACCTCTTATAGTGGCGGTTTCCATTACAAACCTCCCGCAAGGATTTAGTTTAAGTTTAACCTTTTGAGTGGCTATTCTTTAATCTTCCTCAAAAAGTTTGCCCTCAGTTCCTCATTTTCCTCGTAAAGTCCGTAAAAGGCTTCGGTAACCATGTAGGCGTTGCTTTCGTTTACACCCCTCACGGTCATACACATGTGCTTAGCCTTTACGTAAACCGCTATACCCTTTACCTCGTTTAAAATCTCCAAAAAGGTTTTAACTACCTGACGGGTAAACAACTCTTGGATTATGGGTCGGCGGGCGAGCCATTTTATTATACGGGGAATTTTGGAAAGCCCCAAAACTTTACTCTCGGGAATGTATTCAAAGTAAACGTTACCTATAATCGGCAAAAAGTGGTGCGAGCATAGGGATTTTATTTCTATTGGTCCCACAAAAACGGGGATATTGCCCACCACCCCATCTCTTTCCATTTCGCTTAGGTCAAAAACCGTTATGGAGGGCATTGGGGTAAAATTTCCCTCGGTGAATTCAAGGAACATTTTGGCTATTCTCTTGGGGGTATCTACCATATTCGGGTCGTTTTTCCAATCAAAACCCAAGGTGGTTAGAACTTCGGCGAACAACTTTTGAAGTTTCTCCTTTTTCCGCTCCAGTTCCTCGGGGGGTAGAGGAAGGTTTTCCCACGACTTTATAGGTCTGTGCAACTTTACCGACCTCCGAAGGGCTAAAAAGGTTTAGCACTTGCATTCTTTTACCTTTAAAGCTCTAAGCAAATCCATTACGGGACACCAATTGGTAAAGGCGGATTGAATTTGGTTTAAAGCCATAAAAATTAAAAAGAATTTCCAAAACCAATGAACCCCTTGGGAAGGTAAAATTCCGACTAAAGTTACGAGAAGTAAAACCGACCCCGCTATAAACCTAAGCCAACGGGACACATCCCAATTTTTGAAACCCGCAAACTCCATTTTGAACATAAGACAGAAAATATAACACCCACCGGTAGGATAAAGTTTTGATGTTTCGCATAGGATTGGGTTTTGACAGTCACCCTTTCGGGGAGTGCGAAGGTAAACCGCTAAAGTTGGGAGGTATAGTTTTAACGGAAGAACTCTGTTTGAAGGGACATTCCGATGCGGATGTTTTGCTTCATGCAATAACCGATGCCCTTTTGGGGGCAATAGGTGAAAAGGATATAGGTCAGCTCTTTCCTCCCGAAGACCCCCGCTATGAGGATGCGGACAGCTCCCTTTTTTTGAAGACCGCCCTCAAACTTCTAAGGGATAAGGGGTTTGAAATAGCCAACATTGATTGCGTTATCATTTGCGATAAACCAAAAATTTCACCCCACAAGGAGAGGATTAGGAAAAACCTATCCAAACTCTTGGGAATAGGGGTGGAAAGGATAAACCTCAAAGGGAAGACCACCGAAGGATTGGGGTCCTCCGAAGGGATTACCGTAATCTGCACCACCCTTTTGGTGGAGAGAAAATTAACATAACTACTATGGGTTTTATCGTCTACTTTTTAAACACCTTCCCCTCCCCCGCTACGCTTGACCCCCTTTTTAGGCTTTTTACCCTAATTTCTTGGAACATTAATTCGGTCAAGTTTGAAAATTCACCCCTTGAGGAAATTTTAAAAAGAGAAGAAAACCAAATTGTTATATCTCCGTTTGTAAAAAAGGTTTCCGTTGAAACCGTAAGGGGCTTTACGAAGATAGTTTTACCCCTTTCGTGTAGGAATTGGTCGGAATTAAAGGAACTTTTTGGGGATAAAATTTCCGTGTTTAAAACCTATCCGTTGGAAATTCCTCCAAAAGAAGAACCTTCGGGTGGAAAGTTTTTTGTAAACGAACGGGAGTTGGTAGTTTTGGGAAATCCACCTTGGGGGAAAGAAAATTTTTACACCTCCCGAGGTGAAACCTTGGAAGAGGTAGTGGGAAAACTCCTAAAGGAGAAGGGTTTAACCTTGGCTACCGCCGAAAGTTGCACCGGCGGAATGGTAGCCTCCGTATTGGTTAATGTCCCCGGCAGTAGCGAATACTTTATAGGTTCGGTAGTCGCCTATTCCAACGAGGTAAAGGAAAAACTTTTAGGGGTAAGAAGGGAAACTTTGGAAAAATGGGGTGCGGTAAGCGCCCAAACCGCAAAGGAAATGGCGGAAGGGGTAAAAAGACTTTTGGGAACCGACATAGGGATTTCAACCACAGGTATAGCGGGACCCTCGGGGGGAACCAAAAATAAACCGGTAGGTTTAACCTACTTCGGTATAGCCTTTAAGGATAAAACGGTAACCTTCAAGAGGGTTTTTCCCTTTGATAGAAACCAGAATAGAATTTCCGCAACTTACTATCTGCTATTTGAACTTTATAAATCCTTGAAAGAACTTTAAAAATCCCTCCGAATGTAGAATTCCAAGAATTCCCCCGTGGGTTCTTCCCAACTAACCTCTATTTTGTCCACCCGTGCCAGCGGGGGTCCCTTTTTTAGGTCTTCCAAAAATTCCTTGAGTAAAGTTTCGTCACCTTCCGCAACCACTTCCACCCTTCCGTCGGGTAAGTTCCTTACCCATCCGGTTATTCCGTAAACATTTGCCCTTTGCTCGGTAAAGTATCTAAAACCCACCCCTTGAACCCTTCCCGATATAAAAGCGTGGAGTCTTTTTTCCGCCATCGGAAAATAAAATTAAAGGCTAAAGCCCAAGCACATCAAACATATTGTAGAGTTTGCCCGGCTTTTTATCCGCTATCCATTTTGCGGCGACCAAAGCTCCCTTTGCGAATATATCCCTATTGGTTGCGCGGTGGGTAAGTTCCAACCTTTCTCCAAATCCGAAGAAATAGACCGTATGTTCTCCAACTACATCTCCACCCCTGAAGGTCATAATTCCTATGTCATTTTTAGCCCTTTCGTAGTGTCCCTTTCTTCCAAATACCCCCGCTTTGTCCAAATCAACGCCGAGTTCTTGGGCTACAATTTGAGCCAATTTCATAGCGGTTCCCGAAGGGGCATCTTTTTTAAAGCGGTGGTGAATTTCTCCGATTTCTATGTCAAAGTCCTTATCTTTAAGCACGCGGGTGGCAATTTGAACCAACCTAAAAAGTAGATTAACTCCCAAACTCATGTTGGGGGAAAATAGAACCGTTCCCTCTTTCGCCAGCTCCTCTAACCTTTGAAGTTGCTCCTTGGAAAAACCCGTAGTTCCTATAACAACTTTCTTACCCAAATTTACCGCGGTTTGGGTATGTTCCAAAGCTCCCTCCGTTGAGTTGGAAAATTCAATTAAAACGTCGCAGTTTTTTAAAACCTCTTGAGCATCTACCGTTAGAGGAACTTCCTTTAAACTCTCTTCGTTCAAAGCGTCACCGAGGTTATTAAAACGCCGAACATTTTCCTCGGTTTCCAATGCACCGCATACGGTTATTTCGGGGTCTTGGAGTGCGAGGCTTATTATTCTCCTTCCCATTCTGCCGAGGGCACCCGATACAACCACCTTTACAGTCATAGGATTTAAATCTTATGAAACACGAACTCGCAGAGCTTTTAGAAGAACTCAAAGAGAGATTTAAAGATATAGAGCAAACTCTTGATGTGGAATCCCTAAAAAGGGAACTCCAAGAGTTGGATAAGGAAATGTCCGCTCCCAATTTTTGGGAAGACCAAAAAAGGGCTAAGGAAGTTCTTCAAAAGAGGAAACATTTGGAGGAAACCCTTAAAAGGTTTGATGAAATAAAGAGTTCCCTTGAGGGGCTTTCGGAAATTTTGGAAGAAACCGAAGAGACCGATTTAGAAAATTTGGCACTGGTGGAGGAAGAATTAAAAAACCTCCAAAAGGAGATTAACAAATTGGAGGTTAAAACCTACCTTAGCGGTGAAATGGACTCCAAAAATGCCTTTCTAACCATTCAGGCGGGTGCGGGTGGAACGGAAGCCTGCGATTGGGCTCAAATGCTTATGAGGATGTATACCCGTTGGGCTCAAAAGCACGGGTTTACCGTTGAAGTTGTGGACATTACCCCCGACGACGTGGCGGGTATAAAGAGTGCGACTCTCCACATAAAGGGACCCTACGCCTACGGGTATTTAAGGGGAGAAAGCGGGGTTCACCGTTTGGTGAGAATTTCACCCTTTGACGCAAACAAGCGTAGGCACACCTCCTTTGCATCGGTTCAGGTTGTTCCCGAAATTGATGAAGAAATAGAAATAGAAATACGCCCCGAGGACTTAAAAATAGAAACCTTTAGAGCCAGCGGTGCGGGTGGGCAATATGTAAATACCACCGATACCGCGGTGAGAATAACCCACATTCCCACCGGTATAGTGGTTCAGTGTCAAGATGAGCGTTCGCAATTTCAGAACAAACAGAAAGCGTTAAAAATCCTAAAGGCGAAACTCTACCAATTGGAACTCCAAAAGTTGGAAGAAAAAAGGAAACAATACGAGGGTGAAAAAACGGAGATAGGTTGGGGACACCAAATAAGGTCTTATGTTTTTACCCCCTATCAACTGGTAAAGGATTTGAGAACGGGGTATGAAGAAACCCAAGTGGATAAGGTTATGGACGGAGAAATAGACGGCTTTATAGAAGCCTACCTCAAGTGGTGGGCTAAGGGAAAAAAGAAAGAGGGCTAACTTAAAGCTCCTCCAAAAGTTCCCTCTTTGTAATCTCCTTTAAGAAGGGGGATTTATTTTCTACCGGTTCCAATCCTTTAATTACGGAAACAAACTCTTCCCATCCTTTACCGCCGAAGAAGTAACCGTTCTTTCTCACCACATAGGTGTTTTTCAAAACTTTTATCTCCAATCGGGGTTCCCTTAAGTTTTCGGTTTCCTTTAATTCTCCCTCTACTTTGGCGGAGAAAACCTTTTCCCCGTTTGAGTTCCAAATGCAAAGATTCCCTTTTTCGGTGTATACCAAAACGTTTCCTCCAAAGGTGGCAATTCCGACCGCCTTCTCGGAAGGGTTAAGCGTGAGTTCGTTTACACCTTCGGAGGAGAAAGTTTCTTCCCTTTCCAACCTAACGGTTTGAACTTTTCCGTCTTTTCTTCCTATGTAGAGCCTTTCTTTATCAACCGCCAAAGCGGTGGGTTGGCTGTCTACCGAGAAGGTTGCCACCAAAGACCAATCGTCGGTTTGATATATGGAAACCTTTCCGTTCCAATCCGCGATTGCCAAAAACTTTCCACCTTCAAAGGGTAGAACCCTCCAAATTCTGTCTTCCGAGGTTTCTATTATTTTTTCCACTTCTCCGCTTTGGATGTTCCAAAGGAGTGCCTTTCCGTCCCATCCAGCGGAGACCAAATTTTCACCCACAAAGTTTAAGTCCGCTATTAACCCCTCGTGGTAGGAGAGAACCTTTTGAACGCTCCAATTTTCGGTTTCTACCAAGTATATATCGCCACCCGCACCGACCGCGAGGTATTTTCCGTCGGGGGAGAATTTAAGGGCGGTTATACCCTCCGCTGGAAGTTCCAAATCTTTAACCATTTCCCAATTTTCGGTATTCCAAACGTTTACATCTCTACCCTCTCCCCCGGAGGCTATGTATTTTCCGTCGGGCGAATAGTCAAGAGCCATTGCGTCTATGAAATATCCTTCCAAAATCCTTATCGGTTGCAAAGTGTTCAAATCCCAAACGGAGACCAAGTTTTGGGTGTGGGAAAGGGCAATTTCTTCCTTAACGGGGTTTTTTCTCACCCTGTAAGTGTGGGTTACGGGGAGGTTGAGCTTGTTTTCTACCTTTCCGCTTTCCAAATCCAAAATAATCGGAGGGGAACCATCAACTCCAAGCAAAAGTCGGTTTTTTAATGGCAAAATATCGTTTACGGAATAACCGACTTCGTAAATTTCTCCTTTTTCAAAGGAAACTTTGGTTTCTTTCCTCTCTCCGGTGAGGAGGAATATTTTTCCATCTTTGATTTTTACCAATTTCTTTTCAACCGCAACGGTATCAGTTTCCCCGCTTTCCACTTGCGAGGGAGCTATGGGGTCCGCGGGTCCGAAAATTATCTCCCCACCCTTTAAGTCCAAACTCTGTTTTATTGCGATATCTCCAACCCTCTTAAAGAGGTAGAGGTTTTTCTCCTCCAATTTGAGGGCGGTTACGGGTTTCTCCATTTCCAAACTTTTAACGAGTTTTCCACTGGGTAGGTAATAAACATTTAGTTTTGAACCTACCGCGTAAAAGAGATGCCATTTGTAAACCTCGTATGCTGGGAATTTACCGAAATCCTCCCCTATTTCTCCGATGAAGTGAAACTTACCTTCTTGGTATTTCCATATCCTTACTTTTCCATCGTTCCCACCGGCTATCAAAAGGGGATTTCTCCATTTAAAACCCCTGTAAATGGCGGACGAGGGAAAGGAAAAGGAAACCCTATACTCGGTAAAATAGGGATACTTTTTTAAAACACTTAAAAGTTGGGGATTAATTTCTAAAATTTCTTCCAACTCTCCCCGTTTGCTCTTGAAGAAAATGTAATCCCTCAAAAAGGCGTGAAATTTTCTGATGAGCTTATGGTGGTCATCAATTCCGAGTTCCAACGCCTTTAATTCCAAAAATAAATTTAATTTTTGGGGTTGGTTATAATACTTAATCAGAAGCTCTTGGTATATGTCAAAAAATTTCTTCTCCTCCTCGGAGAAAGAGAAAGTCTTTTGCATTTATAATCCCCCTTGTGTAAAAGAAGTCTGTCCGATAAAAAAATTATATCTAACCAAAAGTAGCAAGTTTTGGGAGGAAGTGGGTGAACAAACCTTGTTTAAAAATAGGTTTAACGGGAAATTTGGGGACGGGAAAATCCACCGTAGCCAAACTAATGGAAAAATACGGCGCAAAGGTTTTAGATGCGGATAAAGTGGTTCACCAACTTTTGGAGAGGGAAAATGTAAAAGAAAAACTACTCCAAAAGTTTGGAAAAGAAATTCTAACCCCCGAAGGAAAGGTTGATAGAAGGAAAATTGCGGAGAAGGTATTTAGAAATAGACGACTCCTAAAGTGGTTAGAGGAACTTTTACACCCCCTTGTGTATGAGGAGTATGAGAAGTTTTGTTCCCGCGAAGGTGGTATATGCGTCTTGGAAGCCACTTTGATTTTTGAAAATAAAAACCAAAACAGGTTTCATTACACCGTTTTGGTATACGCCCCAAATGGTCTGCGTGTGCATGGGTTAAAATCAAAATATCAATACTAGCTGGATCATAGACAAAATTGTCATCATCAATACAAACAACATGTTTACACCACGTTTTATCGGGATAAATCTTTTGTTGTATAT
>QOAS01000079.1 GCA_003972855.1 Gammaproteobacteria bacterium
TGGTTTGCAAATTAAATCCCTAAAAGAGTCCAAAGTTGGGACTTAAATGGTTTTTATCCGCTCTTCACAAATAAAGTTTTACAAAATTTGAATGTTCTTTGTCCGCCATGTCCAAAATAAAGAGTTCCTCCGTATTGCCCGCGGTGGCGAATTTTACATTCAAAACGCGGAAGTAAACCTCTTGAAGTTCCCTTTTTAGTGTTTCTATATCCCTTTTAAACCTCTCAAGGGTTTTTTCGTCTTTTAAAACGAAAAGGAGTTCTCCCTGCCAAGGGTTGCTTTCCATGTAGGAGAGTTTTACCAACCCCTTTTCCCACAAAAGGGAGATGTTTTTCTTCCCACCCGCGGGGTAAATTCCGAGGAAAAACTTTTTACCGCGGTGGGTGAAGGGAATAATTGCCTTACCGTAATTTTGGACTATACTCCAACCTTGCAGAAATTGGAGGAATTCAACCGTTTCCTTCAAGAGGTTGTAACCCACCGAGGAGCTAATTAGTTTTTGGTAGGCTTCCCTCTTTAAAGGTGCAAAAAATAAGGGTTTGTCTAACTCTTTTCGTCTTTTCGTAGTTTTTTTAAACAAAAATGGGTATTTCCTTTTAAGTTCTCCCCGTGATAGGTAGATAAAACGGGCTAAATTTTCTACCGCCGTTGGGGATAGTTCGTAAAAAGACATATAGGCGTTTAAAAAATTCGTTAGATTGACCCTCCAAAGGGGTAAAGATGTATAGCTTTTCACAAATTTTCCAAGGGGTCTAACGAAAATCTGATGTTTTGGGCGGTTAAAACCCATGGTATTTATTAGAGAAAGGAGTTTATATTTGATATCGGAGCGTAAACTTTCCGCATCTTCTTTACCCAAAAGGTAACGGACAACTTTGTATTCGTAAAAAAGACCGCTATTTTTTATTTCCGTCGGTAGGTCGGAAAAGTTTAAAAAAGCCCTTAAAACCGCGGGGAGGGGGCTTTTGAAAAATTCCCTTATGCGGGAAAAGATTTTGTAACCATCCGCCAAGGAGAGGGACAATTTGAACACATAAGGGTTTCGGTCTATTAAGGTCAGAAACACCTTTTGGTTAGGTTTGAATTGAATACCCAAAAGGTTTTTTACCGTTATTTCAACTTCCCTTCCGAGGAAAAAAAGTCTTAAAACTACCTCTTCGCGGGTGGCCTTTTTTACAAAAGCCTCCAGTTGGAAGCCTAAAGGGACAAAATCAAGGAAACTGCTTAAGTCTTTGGGTATGTGGGAAAGTTTAATGTTAGCTTGGGTAGTTTTGGTTTCCGCCCGTTCTACCTGTGGTCTGCCTTGGGCTACCGCCTGAACTCGCAAAATTTCAAACATAAAAAGCCCCCTTAGGGGGAATTTTAAATTTTTTCGGAAAAGTAAAACTCCTCTATGGGGGCGTATATTGGTCCCTCGGGGGTTAAGGTGCTTTTTATTACCGCTATTTTGTTTACTACCTCTTCGCCAAATACAAAGTTTTGGTATTTACGCAAAAAGTAACGGAGTTTTCTGTCATCAACCCTTTTCATTCTGCATATCGTCACGTGGGGGTGGAATGGTTTGGTATCGGGACGGATATTTTTCACCCTGCGGTTTGCCACCTCCACCGCCTTAGCCAATCTCTTTAGAGGGGCGCTCCCGATATCTACCCCAACCCAGAGGATACGGGGTCTTCGTAAATGCGGGAATACACCCAAACCTTTGTAGGTTATCTTAAAGGGACGGAAATTGGATGCCACCTCTTGGGTGGTTTTAACCAATTCAAAGAGGGTTTGACGGTCTACCTCCCCTATAAACTGGAGGGTTATGTGGAGGTTTTGGGGTTGAGTCCACTTGCCGTGGATGAAGCCTCCCGCTTCCTCCCTTAGGCGTTGGGATTTTTCCACTACAACCGGTGAGGTAAAAAAGCCTATAAATACCCTTACCATTAAAGTTAAGAGTTTAAAATTTCCCCCTTGACGGGAAATGCTAACGCAGTTTATACCCCGCGAGTGGATAGAGAGGGTCAGGCACCAGCTGGCTAATCCGGATTTAACCCTACTTTCTTTGGAGGAAGTTTTCAAAAGGCACCCCGACCCTTCAAGTTTGAGGGATTATTTAAACTTCCGTAGGTTTACTTTGCTGGCAAAGATTTTAGACCAATCTTCCTGTCTAAGGAAATTCCTTATAAAGCACCCTACCGCCTTTGAAGAAAACCTTCCCGGACTTTGGTATAAGTTCAAAAACAAAAAGATTTATTTAAAGGAGCTAAGCAAATTCTCCGAAAGGTTTGGCGATGTCTCCGAACTTCTCGCCTTCTATCGCCACTACGAGCTTTTGAGAATTTTCAGTAAAGAGCTTTTGGGAACCGCCACCTTGGAAGAGATTTTGGCGGAATATTCCCATTTGGCGGACGCCTTGGTTGAATACGCATACCAAACCGCCTTAAGGAGAATGGAAGCCAAATACGGCACGCCTACGAAACCCTCGGGAGAACCCATAGGGGGTTTGGTCTTAGGCTTGGGAAAACTCGGAAGCGAAGAACTCAATTACTACTCCGATATAGACCTTATTTTTCTTCACGAAACCGACGAGGGAAAGGCGGGCAATCTAAATGCGGTTCAATTTTTTGAAAAAGTTTTTAAGGAAACCGTTTCAATTCTCACCAAGGTAACCCCCGAAGGAAAACCCTACGAGGTTGATTTGGAACTGCGACCCTTCGGAAGGAGTGGACCCATAAGTATGTCCCTCGTGAGTGCGGAGGTTTATTACGAAAGCTACGGAAGGATTTGGGAGAGATTTGCCCTTTTGAGGGCTCGTTTTGTGGCGGGAAATCCCAAACTCTACGAGTGGTTTTGGGAAAATATCCAACTTCCGTTTGTTTACAAGCAACCGGCGGACCCCAAGGTGGTTGAAGAGATACGGCTCATGAAAAAGAAGATGGAAGCCTTGGCAAAGAAAAAGGTTCTAAATCAGATAAACCTCAAGACCTGCCCAGGTGGAATTAGGGAATTGGAATTTACCGTTCAAGCCCTCCAGATATTGCTCGGTAAAGAAAGTCCCCTTCTTAGGGAGAGAAACACCTTTAGGGCTATATGGAAGCTCCACCAGAAGGGTATTTTCGGTGACGAAGAAGCCTACGCTTTGGAAAAGGCTTACATATTCCTTAGAAAGTTGGAACACCGCATTCAACTCAAAGAGTGTCTCCAAACCCAAAACCTAAAGAGGAGCGATATTCCCTTCCTCACAAAGGCGTTGGGCTATTCCGATGAAAACCGGTTTTGGAAAGATTTTGAAAGACACACCCGGGCGGTATCGGAAGCTTTTGAAAAACTCCTTCCGACAAGGAGAGAAAAACTCTCCCCCACCGCGGAGGCGGTTATTACCGGCGACCCCGAAAGGCTCTCCCATTTAGACGCTCCCCCTTGGGTTTTGGAAAGGGTAACGCTTACCCTCCACAAGGCGTGGGAAGGTTCGGAGAATATCCACCTGACGGAGAGGGAGAAGGAAAACTTCCTAAAGTGGGCGGATTATTTGGTGGAAAAAATAGTGTCCTCGCCACTTCCCGAAACTACCCTATCAAACTTCTTAAAGTTCCTTCAAAACCCCAGCGGTAGGAAACTCTTTTTCCTCCAACCCTCGGTGGAGCTTTACGAAACCCTATTTAGTATCTTCTCCGTTTCCAGTTATCTTACCAATAAGATTTATGTAAGTCCCGACCTCGTGGAGGACATTCTCACCCTCTACAAGGACTACCCATCTAAGGAGGAGATAGAAAGAGACCTCAAGGAGTTTAAAAAGGTTAAAAACCTCCCCTATATAGACCTCATAAGGAGATTTGAAAAAAGCTGGACTATCCGCATAGCCCTCATATTTATTGCGGACGGTCAAAAAGGGAAAAACATCTTGAGGTTGTTTAAAGCCCTTACCGACCTAACGGAGGTGGTTGTAAGAGACATTTGGAAACAACTCGGGTTTGAGAATATACCCTTAGTCCTCTTTGCGTTGGGAAAATTCGGTAGCGGTGAACTCACCCTTGCGTCGGATTTAGATTTGGTGTTTGCCTTTAAAGACCTAAAGGCTAAAAAAGAATTTATCAATAAACCCCAAGAGTTTGTTAAGTTCATAACAACCCACACCTCCGAGGGGTATCTTTACAAGGTTGATTTCAGACTCCGACCCATGGGAACGAAGGGAGAACTGGCTCCTACCTTGGATTACTTTGAGGAATACTTTGAAAAATACGCCCGCACTTGGGAAAAGTTGGCTTGGGTGCGTTCCCGCTTTATAGCGGGTGACCCCGAGGTTAGGGAAAGGTTAAATACCTTGGTAAACGAGTTTCTCTTTTCCAAACCTCTAACCGATAAAGAGGAAAGGGAAATTTACGAGATGAGGATGAGACTGCAGGCGGTTTCAAAGGACGGAAGGGGCAAATACGACCTAAAACTCGGCTACGGCGGATTGGTGGACGTGGAATTTTTAGTTCAATACCTACTCCTCAAAAAGGGTAAAAAGATTGAAAACACCTACCGAGCATTGGAATATTTGGAAGGCTTCTACCCGCAAATGGGTGAACTCAAAAAAGCTTATAAATTCCTACGGCTTTTGGAGACCGCCAATAGGCTTATTAAACCCTCGGGTGGTAGCACTTTAACCTCAAGCGACCTCAAAAAGCTTTCCGCTTTCTTAAAAACCCCCGAAGAGGAGCTTACGGAAGAGATAGTTAAAACCCGAAAGGTGGTGAGGGATATTTTCTTGGACTTTTTGGGGTGATTTTTAACGCCCCCTTCGGGGGAGGTTTTTTTAATCTCTTTAACCTATGATAGACACCCACGCCCATTTGGATATGCTTTCCGAGGAGCTTTTTAAAAGCACTATTAGTTGTTTGGAAAGCGGTAATTGTCCCGAGGATATACCCGCAAGGTTAGAGGCGGTTATAACGGTGGGGTGCGACAAGGAGGAAATTTATAAGGCTTTGTCAATAGCTAACCGATATGAAAAAGTTTGGTGTGCTTTAGGTTTCCACCCCTACGAGGCTGAAAAGGTTACCCAAGAAGACCTCTCGGAGCTAAAAAAACTCCTTGCGGAGGATAAGGTTGTAGCGGTAGGCGAATGCGGATTGGATTACTACCGAAACTTTGCGAGTAAAGAGAGACAGTGGAAACTCTTTGAAAGTCAGCTTCAAATAGCAAAGGAATTAGACCTACCGGTGGTGGTTCACACGAGAGACGCTGACGAGGATACGGTGGCAATTCTAAAAAACTCGGGTGTTGAAAAAGGTGTAATCCATTGCTTTACGGGAACGGAAAAACTGCTCAAAGGGGCTTTGGAATTGGGTTTTTATATCTCCCTTTCGGGGATTGTAACCTACAAAAATGCCAACGACCTTAGGGAGTTAGCCAAAAAAATACCCTTGGATAGGCTCTTGGTGGAAACCGATAGTCCTTACCTCGCACCCGTTCCCAAGAGGGGTAAAAAGAACGCACCTTACTATGTGTTCTACACTTTAAAATTCCTCTCGGAGTGGCTAAATGTTCCCCTTGAGGTTTTGGACAGAATTACAACCACCAACGCGGTAAAACTGTTTGAAATTAATCCCTTTTAGGGAATGCTTTTAAAAAATGAACCTTTGGCGGACAAAACGACTATAAAAATCGGGGGTAGTGCCAAACTTTTTTTTCTCCCCTCCACCTTGGAAGAGGTTAAAGAGGTTTTACCCCTTTTGGCTCAAGATTACCCCCTATACTACCTCGGGGGTGGTTCAAATACCATTTTCGGAAACTTTAAGGGTGTTGTGGTATCCTCCCACTCGCTTAGGGGTTTTAGGGTGATAAAGGAAAACTCCGAGGGTATCCTTTTGGAAGTTTGGGCGGGAACACCCCTTAAAGACCTAATTCCGTTGATTTTTGAGAAAAACCTCTGCGGGATTGAAACCCTTTTGGGAATTCCCCGCATTAGTGTGGGCGGGGCGGTTGCAATGAATGCGGGTGCTTACGGAAAGGAAATGTCCCAAATAACCGAAGGGGTTTACTACTTAGACCCCCTTAAAGGTGAAATCCTCTTTGAGGAAAATCCCTATTTCGGTTACCGCTCTTCCGAGTTTCCGCAAAGGGGGTTTATATGTAAAGTCCTCTTGAGGTTAAAGCCTTGTTCCTCACCCGTTAGGGAGATAGTAAAAAAACTAAACTCCCGAAGGAGGAAAAGCCAACCTTTGGAGCTTCCCACCGCGGGTTCAACCTTTAAAAACCCCGAAGGGAATTTTGCGGGGAAACTCCTTGAAGAGGTGGGGCTAAAAGGTTTTTGCACCGAAAACGGACTTTGTTTCTCCCAAAAGCACGCCAACTTTTTGGTAAATTTTTGGCAAAAAGCCAACTTGGGCGATGTTCTAAAACTTATAGACCTCGCCAAGGAGAAGGTTTTAAAGGAATTCAACCTTTTGTTGGAAGAGGAGGTTAAGATAGTATCCACCGATGGTTAAAAAGGCGGTTATTTACCTCATTAAGTTTTATCAAAAGGCTATATCCCCGCTGTTTCCCTCCTCCTGTAGGTTTGAACCCACCTGTTCGCAATATTCCATTTTGGCTATTGAAAAATACGGGGTTTTAAAGGGGGGACTGAAAGCCATTTGGAGGATTTTGAGGTGCAACCCTTGGAATAAAGGGGGGATAGATTACCCTTAAAACAGCTTTAGTATCTCGTCGGGCATAAAATCGCGGTTATCCTTGGTTAAGTGTATGTGAACCACCCCCGGCAGTCGCCTTATTTGTGCCACGAGCTTGTGAACGTCCCTTATAGGGATGGTAGCCACCACATTGAGGGCATCGTCGTAAAAGATTTCCCTAACCAGTTCCCTAAAGGGGCGGGAAAATAGCTCCATCTTCCCTATTTCGTCAATAACTATAACCTTCCTCCTATCCCTGCGGGCTTGGTCTATAGCCTTTTGGAGAATGGGGAGCGCCAGCTCTTCAAAATACTTGACATTCACCCCGTAAGAGCCTACCAATTTTTTGGAAGTAAAGGTTTTGGAGGCAAACCTTTTACTCTTACCCTCGGTGGTTATTATCCTAAAACCCACCCTTTTGTTGGTTTTCTTATCCCTTACCTCTTCGGTCCAAAAACCGATTGCCCTATTTCCCAACTTTTGAACCAACTTTTTTATAACCGTGGTCTTTCCCACTCCCGGTTCACCCGTTATTAACACCTTTGTTCCCATAAAGGTTTAAAGATAGATTGCAAACTCCTTTTGAGGGAGTTTTTTTAATCCCGTATTTGGGTGAATTTACTATTTTTCGCTTTCAAACTCCTTAATCCACTTCCTAACTTTATCAACGGAAACTTTTAAGATTTTTGCTATTTGTTCGGGAGGAAGTTTTAATTCCTTGTATAGGTTTATTACATCCTCCTTTTTAGCTTTTTCCAGTCCCTTTTCAACCCCTTTGAGGAAGAGAGGGTCTTTCTCAATATCAATGGTTATAGGCATTTTTTCAACCTCCCTATGAAGGATATTTAACCTTTTAGGTCTCAATCTCGCAATGTGTAAGAGTAGGTTTAGGTATTTATCCCTTTTAGAACGAGGTAAGGTTAGGAACTTCCTCAATAACTCCTTAAGTGTTTTGTCTTCTTTTTCCATTTTACAGAGAATGGACAAAATCCAATCGCTTGGCTCGTTTGAAGTTAAAAGCAGAGAACAATCCACCTTGTTGAGGTCTATAAGCCTGTATTCAAACCTCAAAGAGTTTGTTTTAACGATAGAAGACATTTTCTTAAGCGGTTTTTTGCCTACATAAACCACCGCTTGATGCGGAATTTTCCCGTAGTTCTCCAAAATAAGGAGGTGGTAGTAAAGCATCCTTAAACCCATTTTGGGGTCATCGGTAGATTGCAACTCTAAATGGTAAATTTCCCCTTCGTATTCCACAACGAGGTCCGCTTCTCTTTCAAATAACTTGGGAAGTTTTACAT
>QOAS01000144.1 GCA_003972855.1 Gammaproteobacteria bacterium
TGTCCAACTCAACATTTTGCAAAAGCTCGCTAAATTCCTTTTGATATTTGCCTTTATACTCTTTTGCAAGTAAGCCATAAAGGAGGGAAGGATTTAGAGGATAATAGCCGTAAAGTTCTCTATATCTGCGGATAAGAAGGATTAGAAGGTTTTTAAAGTGGGCTAAATCCAAAAGGAGTTTTCTAACTTTTTGTTTTCTTTCTTTACCTGCTATTCTGATGGATAAGACCCTTTTAACCAAGGGCATTTTTTAAAGCCTCTCTTAGTTTCCTTCTATTAGAATAGAATTTCATAGAAAAACTATGCAATAAAGTAATTATTTCTTCTATAACCTCTTCTAAATCCGATTTTTCATTTACAAAGTCATTAATGACAACTATTTCAGTTCCGAATTTTTTAAAAAAGTTTTCAAAAAAGTTAAAACCCGTCATAGTTAGCCTGTCTTTGTAGGTTATTACCACTCTCCGAATACGATAACTTGTTATTTCATTTAGAAGTTTTTGAAAATCTTTCCTTGCATCAAAATTTAAAGCGGAAGCGATATCTTTATAAACTCCATCAATACGCCAACCTTTAGAAATACAAAAGTTTTTTGCAATTTCTATTTGGTTTAAAAGGTCTTGTTTTTGTTTAGAAGTAGAAACTCTTGCATAGATAACGGTTTTTCTTTCGGGTTCTTTGCCAAGCTTTTCCAAAAGGTAGCGATAAACACTTTCAGGGTCGTAGTCCAATCTCCCATTAGGTAATCTTTTAGCTTTAATTTCTCCCCTTTTGACCAATCTCGTTAATGTAGGTCTTGAAATTCTTAACACTTCTAAAACTTCTTTAGCCCTCACGGAAATTAATTATACCATCAATTGAAACAAAATTTTAAATTTTTAGCCGTTTTGCATACTATGTTTGATATGGACTCAAATAGATTGAGGGCTACTTTAGAAAAGATTACCGAAGAGCTTTTTGAAAGACTTCTGACCGACCCTTATCTTTCCCGAAGGATACCCACCTACCTTGACACTATGGTTTTGATAAAGCGTATAGTGGAAAAGATTGAAAAGGAGATATTGCCGACGGTAAAAGAACGCAACGCCCAAAAGCTTAAAAATCTCTGCCATTCCCTTGGACTTTTGCACAAAAGGTTGCAGATAAACGAGCATATGTTTTTCCGTGAAGTAAACTTCTTTGCGGAACGCCTTTTGGAGAACAAGGAAGAATTGGGACTTAGCGATAACGATGTGGCTTTTTGGATTAAAAACTGCAAAAAGGGTATAGCACTCGCCTATATGGAAAGCTTTATTGAGGATGTTCTCTTATCCTTTGAAAACGGCTCCAACTATAGAAAATACTTTGCCCAAATATTGAGACTTCTTAGGAAGGTTATTTCCCGTTTTAAAGAAGATAAAACGGAAAGCAATTTCCACATAGATTTTCCCGTTTGCCCCATATGTAATTTCCTTTCTTCGGTAGAGTTTGTGATAAAGACCTATACCAACTCCCCTTTAAGGCTTAAATTGGAAGCGGAACACAAAGACTTTCACGGGTATTTGACCAACTTTTTTGAACATTTAGTTATGGAAAAGTTTGAAGGTGCGGTATCCATCTTACGGGAATTAATACTCCGAATCTACTCCATAGACGGGATTATGAAAGAAATAGACCTCTCGTGGGAATTTAACAAGAAAAAAAACTTTTACGGTTTCCTAAGCGACGCATATCATTCGCAGGGACTTTTGAGGATAGTAGTTCCCAAAAGTGAAAACGAAAAGGTTAGGGAAAAACTGGTAAGGGACTTTTTAAGGCTTTTAAACCGCAAAATAGAGCTTTTGGACGGAAAGGAAGACCACAAAAAGTTTGTATTTGTCTTCTACCTCAACGGAGCAATTTACCTTTACATAGACTACAACGCATTGGATTTTGACGAGATTTTAAAAGCCTTTGACCAAGCCCTTACCCATTCCAATCAACTTAGAACGCTCTATTTGGTTGAAGAAACCGTTCCCCCCTACGCTGTCGGGGAATTTGACAGTAGAAACTTCCACAAATTGGAGGAAAAGTTAGTAGAGGAAATACTCCTTTTGGCGGAAAAAGATATTTTGGCTCTAAACCCCTCCGAGAGTAGGGAAGAAAGGATATACCTAAAGTTGGACTACAAATTTGAGGAGTATCTACTAAGGGGAACGGAAAATCTCCTCCTGAAAGAGGAAATTAGGGAATGCATTTCCCGAAGGAAGATTTCCCTCTTTTACCAACCGATAGTGGACATTTTTGAAGAAAACACCTACGGGGTGGAACTTTTGGCAAGGGTGATAGGTAGAAACGGGGTTCCCGTCCCCGCGGGGCAATTCATAGAGTTTGTAAAGGAGGAAAACCTTACCCTTGAGTTTGATTTGACGGTTTTAAATACCATACTCCAAAACTTGGATACCCTCAAAAAGATTTCCCAAAGGTTGTTTATAAATCTGTTTCCCGATAGCCTTTCGGACAAAGAGGTTATAGAACTTATCATCGCCCTTTTAGAGGAGATGAAAAGAAGGAATATGGAATTGGTTTTGGAGCTTACCGAACACACCGTTATAACCAACAAGGATATTTTGGAAAAATTAGAAAAGGGAAATTTAACCTTAGCCTTTGACGATTTTGGAAGCGGTTACACCAACTTTAAAACGGTGGCAATGCTCGCCCACAAAAAGAGGGCTTCCATACTTAAGGTGGACGGAGAATTGGTTAGGGAAATTTTAAACAGCGAGGTGCAGGAGAGGGTTGTAAGGTCGGTAACCGAATTCGGAAAGGTCTTAAACCTAACCTTGGTTTTTGAAAATATCTCTTCCGAAAAGCTGTTAGAAAAAATTAGGGAAATCGTAAAAAGTAAGGGGCTTGAAAGAGCTTACGGGCAAGGTTTTTACTTTGCCACACCCCAACCCGCGGTGGTTCAAGCGTTTGAACATTAACCTTCGGGAATTACTTTTGCAAATTTTTTCTTTCCAACCTGAATTTTGAGTTCCCCGCTTATTTCAATTTCCTCAAAGGGGTCGGTGTGTTTTTCCCCGTTTATTTTAAATCCACCGCTCCTTATAATCCTTCCCGCCTCCTTTTTGGAAGGTGCAAAACCCAACTTTAAAATAAGTTCGTCCGCCCTTATCCTTGTCCCCGCAGGGAACTTAAATACGGGCGCATTTTCGGGAAATTCCCTTTTGGAGAAGGTTTTTAAAAAGTTTTCCTTAGCCCTTTGGGCGGATTCCTCTCCGTGAAATTGGGCAACTATAGTGTAAGCCAAATTCAATTTGGCATCCCTCGGGTGGAGTTTTTTAAAGTTTCCTATTTCACTCTCGGTGTAATCGGTAAGGAGTTTATACCAATCCCACATTAGGTCGTCGGGAATGGACATTATTTTTCCAAACATGGTTTCGGGTGGTTCGGTGATACCCACATAGTTTCCGTAAGACTTGGACATCTTCCTGACGCCGTCCAATCCCACCAAAAGGGGCATCGTTATGGCTACTTGGGGTTTTTGCCCGTATTCCCTTTGCACCGCCCTACCTATGAGGAGATTAAAGAGCTGGTCGGTTCCCCCTAACTCCACATCCGCCTCTAAAGCCACCGAGTCGTAAGCCTGAAACAGCGGATACAAAAACTCGTGTATATATATGGGAATACCCTCTTTAAACCTTTTGGAAAAGTCTTCCCTCTCCAACATTCGGGCAACGGTATATTTGGCGGTGAGGTTCACTATGTCGCGGGCGGAAAGGTTTTCCAACCACTTTGAGTTGTAAACAAGTTTTGTCTTGGAAGGGTCTAAAACTTTAAACGCCTGCTGGGCATAGGTTTTTGCATTTTCCAATACCTGCTCCTTTGAAAGGGAAGGACGGGTTTCGTTTCTTCCCGTGGGGTCTCCTATGGTGGCGGTAAAGTCGCCGATAACTACATAAACCTCGTGTCCCAAATCTTGAAACTGGCGGAGTTTTTTGAGAAGGACTACGTGTCCCAAATGTAAATCGGGGGCGGTGGGGTCAAAACCGGCTTTTACCTTTAAAGGTCTTCCCTCTTTTAGTTTCTCCAAAAGTTCCTCTTCTTCTATTATGTCAACCGCTCCCCGCCTTATTATTTCCAACTGCTCTTTGGGGTCTAACATAAGGCTTAAAATATACGGGCGATGGAAAAAAAACTCACCCTCGCCCACGGAGGGGGCGGAGAGGAAACCTACAAACTCATAAAGGAGATTTTTATAAAACACTTTAAAAACCCCATTTTGGAGAGAATGGAAGATTCCGCCCTCCTTGAGGTTAAGGGAAAAATAGCCTACACCACCGACGGTTTCACGGTAAAACCCTACTTCTTCAAAGGGGGTGATATAGGAAAGCTGGCGGTTGCGGGAACGGTAAACGACTTGGCGGTATCGGGTGCAAGACCTCTGTATATGACCGTTTCCTTCATCTTAGAAGAGGGATTTCCTTTGGAAGACCTAAAGAGGATAGTAAAAAGCCTATCGGAGACCGCTAAAAAGGTAGGAATTCAAATAGTGGCGGGGGATACCAAGGTTTTACCCAAAGGTGGGGTGGACGGAATCGTTATATCCGCCTCGGGTATAGGGGAGGTAATATACGAGGGACTATCTTCCGCAAGCCTAAAAGAAGGGGATACCATCATTGTTAGCGGTTTTATAGGAGACCACGGGGCTACGGTAATGGCTCAAAGGCTCGGTTTTGATATTGCGGTAGAAAGCGACTGCGCACCCCTTTGGGATTTGGTGGAAAAGGTCCTAAAGGGGGGTTTTAAGGTTAAAGCCATGAGAGACCCCACAAGGGGAGGACTTTCCGCTGTCCTCTACGAGTGGGCTAAAAGCTCCCAAGTGGACATAGAGGTGGAAGAAGAGGCTATACCGATAAGGGAAGAGGTATGGGGACTTTGCGAGTTTTTGGGATTGGAACCCTATCACTTCGCCTGCGAAGGGAGAATAGTCTTTGCGGTTGAAAGTGAAGACGCCCAAAAAGTCTTGGAGGTAATAAGAAGCCACCCGCTCGGAAGGGAAGCCCAAATCATCGGTAGGGTTTTAGGAAAGAGTGACCAACCGAAAGTTTTAATAAAAACCCCCTACGGGGTAGAAAGAATAATGGAACCACCCGCGGGGGAACTGCTTCCGCGAATTTGTTAATTCACTCTCCCTTTGTTAATCTTTCCAAAAGTTCTTTTACCGATATTATGCCTTGCTCCTTTAGGCGGTAGCCGTTCGCCCCGCTTATAAAAATTCCCTCCTCTAAATTACCGAGGTATGCCGCACCCAAACGGTCCGCTATACAAAAGCCGACCTTTTTGGCTTCTTCACCGCGGTTGCAGGGCAAAACGCAATTGGAAACGCAACCGTTCCAACCGTTTTCTCCCTTCAAAAGCCTCTCAATAAAAGGAGTTCTTACAACCCTTAGGGGAAATCCAACGGGAGACTTCAGGAGGATTATGTCCTCTTTTTCAATATTTAAAAGTAACTCTTTGTAAACTTGGGGGGCGTCGCACTCGTGGGTTGCTATAAAGCGGGTCGCTATCTGAACCCCCGAAGCCCCCATTTCCATAAATCGGTCTATGTCCCTTTTATCCCATATACCACCCGCAACTATTACCGGTATATCCCCCCACTTTTTAGCCTCTTCCAAAACGGAGGGTAAAAGGTTTTCCAATTGGTTTTCGGGTTTGAAACAATCCTCGTATTTAAAACCTTGGTGTCCACCGCTGAGGGGTCCCTCCAAAATTACCGCATCGGGAAGGCGGTTGTATTTTTTCTTCCAAGTTTTCGCTATGAGCCTCAAAGCCCTTGCGGAGGATACTATGGGAACCAAAGCGACATCGGGATAATCTTTGGCATATTCGGGAAGGCGGAGGGGAAGCCCTGCACCGGTTATTATGAGCTTTGCTCCCGCTTCGCACGCCGCCTTTACCAACTCCCCGTAGTTGGTTACCGCATAAAGTATATTGACACCTATAATGGCATCCTTACTTCCCGCTATTTCATACGCCTTTTGAATTATCTTTTTTAACGCTTCGGGGGAATTGGTATTGTGTTCCCCTATGGGTCTTCCGAATTTATCCCTTTTCACCATTTCGGGGAAGCGGTAACCCGTTCCCACCGCTGAAACCACCCCTATAGCCCCCTCTTTGGCAACGCTTCCCGCCAGTCTCTCCCAAGAAAGCCCCACACCCATTCCGCCTTGAATTATCGGTATTCGGGCAGTCCACTTTCCTATCTTTAAAGGCTTCAAAGTCATAACTCCTTTATTAATTGTGCATCAAAAAGGGGTTAAAAGGGCTAAAAGTTTTTTTCGCAAAAATTTTTCTTCTTATGCAGAAAATAAGAGCTTTGGCGGACGCTATAAAACTTGAACACACGATTTTTGCCCTTCCCTTTGCCCTCGCCAGTTTATTGCTTTTGGTGGAAAAACTACCCTCCCCAAGGGAGTTTTTTCTAATAATTTTGGCTGTATTCTTCGCGAGAACCGCGGGGATGGCTTTTAATCGGTGGCTTGATTACGATATAGACAAAAAAAATCCCCGAACCCAAAATTGGGCTCACATAAAAGGGGAACTCCCTTTGGGGTGGTTGAAAATTCTCGCCCTCCTTTCGTCGTTGGCTTTTATAGGCGTTTCCTACCTTTTGGGGAAATTGGCATTCATTCTTTCACCGATAGTGGTTTTCCTCCTCTGGTTTTACCCCTTAGCCAAAAGGGTTACCTACTTTCCCCACTTCGTTTTGGGCATTGTTTACTTTCTCATTCCCATTGCGGTTGATGTCGCTTTAAACCAAAGGATTTCCCCTTTGGCGGTTGTTTTGGGTTTGGCTATGGCCACATGGGTGGCGGGTTTTGATATTCTCTACGCCCTGCAGGATTACGAATTTGACAAAACTCACGGGGTAAAATCTCTGCCCGTCAAGTTGGGAATAGAAAACTCCCTAAGGGTGGCAAGGTTTTTGCACTTTTTAACCTTTCTGTTTCTACTATTGGTCGGTTATCTGCACCCCAAAATGGGGGTTATATACTTTGCGGGACTTACCGCAATAGCGGGATTTTTGGTTTACGAACACAGCCTTATAAAACCCAATGACCTTTCCAAGATAAACAAAGCCTTCTTTACGGTAAACGGGTGGGTTAGCGTCGTTTACTTTCTTATAGTGCTTACCGATTACCTTACTTCTTAAATGCTGACTGTAGCCCTAATTCTTGTCCTCCCCTTTTTGGTTTTTTCAAACGGCGTAAAGGAAGCCTTATACAAAACCGTAGAGCGGTATTTACAAAGGGGAAACTACATAGGTGCTTTGGAAATTCTCCACTTTTTGGGTGATTACAAAAACTCGCAAAGTCTTTACAAAAAAGTAGCCCAATTTTTTACGCCACCTCCCGCGGGGTTTTTTAAAGAAGAACCCCTTATAAGGGTTAAAATCGCCCAAGGCTTTAAAACCGTAACCCTCACCTGCGGAGGGGTGGAAAAAAACTTTGAACCTTTGGAGGGAACGGAATTTACACTCAAAGAGGGATGCTTTATTAGGTTTGACCGAAAGGCGTCTATAAAACTTCCCCCAAATACCGAACTTAGGATTTTCCGCTACGGAGGACAACCTTTGGCGGTTGCCCTTTTGCCCCTTGAAACCTACCTAAAGGGGGTTTTGGTAGGAGAAGTCTACCTAAGGTGGCCACTGGAAGTTTTAAAGGCACAAGCGGTGGCATCAAGGACTTATGCCCTCTTTAACCTATACAAGGCAAGGAAAAAAAATCTTCCCTACGATGTGGACGCAACCACCGACTATCAAGTGTTTACAACTTTTGCCTTAGACCATCCAAAGGTCGTTAGGGCGGTGGAGGAAACCCGCGGTGAGGTTTTGACCTACAAAGGGGG
>QOAS01000019.1 GCA_003972855.1 Gammaproteobacteria bacterium
CTTCGGTTACGATTTTTTCGCCGTCCCTTAAGCCGGAAAGAACTTCAACCTTATCCCCGTAAGTGAGACCCAATCTTACAAACCTAAGGTGGAGGATTCCTTGTTTATCAACAACATAAACAGCGGTAAAATCCCCCCATTTAAAAACCGCCTTTTTGGGAATAAGAATAGTTTTTTCACTCCTTATGTCGGGTACTTCAATATAAACCGATTTTCCCGAACCTAATTTGCAATTTTCGGGAAGACTGACCTTTACCATAAAGGTTCGGCTCATGGGGTCTACCGAAGGTGAAACGGTTTTAACCTTTCCCTCAACGGTTTTTCCGTTTACCTCCACCTTTAGGGTTTGACCCACCTTTATCCTTCCGAAAAGGCGCTCGGGCAGGTAAACAACCGCTTCGTAGGGAGGTTTATCAATTACCACCAAAAGGCTTCCCGGTCCCACAAAGTCTCCTTCGTTTACGGGACGCAGGGATACAACCCCGTCAAAGGGAGCCTTTATTTTTGCATATCTAAGGTTGTTTTCAATTGTCTTTAGCGCAGAGGTTAGGGATTTCACCGCATTTTCCAAAGCTTCGTATTGGGCTTTTGCCATGTCCAGTTGTTGTTCGGTAACACCGCCTATGTCCTTTAGAGCCAAAAGCCTTTCGTAGGTTCTCTTTGCAGCCCAAGCTTGGGCTTTGGTCGCCTCAATTTGGTGTTTTAAACTCTCCCTTTGGGCTATTAAATCTTTTGGGTCTATAACCATAAGGAGTTGTCCCTTTTTTACTTTATCGCCCACATCTACCAAAACTTTTTCAACAAAACCCGCTATGCGGGTAGAAATTCTTGCGCTATCTTGGGCGACAACGGTTCCCGCAAATTTAGAAGTAACCACTTTTTCTTCCGCTTTTACCGTTTGAACTTTTAATCCGGAAACCTTTTGGGGTGTTTCGTGAACTTCCGCCGGAGCAACTTTGGGGTGGAAAACTCCCCCCAGCCAAGCGACGGTTAAAGCCATAACTCCGGTAAATCCTCCCCACTTGATTACGCTTTTCATTACTTAAGCACCTCCCAAATTTTTCCCGCGGTGTTGTAGAGTTTTAGGTAGGCTTTATTGCACTCGTAGAGGGCTTTAGCCCTTTCAAATCGGGCGTTATCCAGTTGGGTTTGAACGTCCAGAAGGTCTACAATTCTCGCCAAACCCTGTTTATATCGGGCGGTTATTATCTTAAGGGATTCCTTTGCCTGCTCTATTTTTGCCAAAGCTTCCCTATATTTGGCATAGGCGGTTTGGTATTCCTTAAAGGCTCTGGTCAGTTCAAACTTTATACCTTTCCGGGCGTATTCCAAAGTGGTTCTAAGTTCCCTTTCTTTTTCTTTTAGCATTCTTACTTTGTTAAAGGCGTTAAGACCATCAAAGAGTTTCCATTGGAAACCTATCCCAACCATGTAAGAATTGGCAACAAAATTCCCCACTCTATTGTTGTCATATAGGTGATATTCGCCAAAGGCTACAAAATCGGGTAAATAGTTACCCCAAGTAGCCTTTTTGTAGTAATTTACGGCGGTAATACCCTCTTTAAGCGCCACAAGGTCCTTTCTGGAATCCACAGCCCACTTAAGGAGTTTTTTAAACTCCTTCCTAACCGCTTGGGGTGAGGGACATTGAAGTTTCCCCTTTAAGGTTAATTTATCGGGATTCCAATTTTGGTTGAGCAAAAGGGAAAGAGCCTTTTTGGCTACAAAAAGGTTGTTCTTAGCCTCTTCATTTTTAGCCTTTACCGATTCGTAATAAACCTTTACCCTCAAAAGGTCGGAGTAAAGCGCCAAACCCGTTTTGTGCATTCTTTCAACGAGTTTAAGGTGGTGGCTGATGTCTTTGAGGGCGGTTTCGGTTGCCTTTACCGCCTGTTTGGCGTATAGGGTTTTTAAAAAGGTATCTACTACGGTGTAGGCAATTTCTTCCGCTTTGCGCTGGCTCATCAACTCTTGGGCTTTCCATTCAAAAAACTTACCCTTTAGGGCGTTGCGGATTTTACCTCCCATCCAAAGGGGAATTTGCACCTTTAGGGAGAGGTCGTAAATTTGGTTACTACCGGGGTTGTTGAAATAGTTTTCCATATCAAGGAAGGCTTTTGCAAGACCCCCCACCGTTAAAGAAGGAGGACGGGGAAATTGCAAAGAGTGGGTGTTCATTCTAAACATAATTGAGTAAGGAGGTTGGTTGGTTCTCATAAAAAAGTAGGAAAGGGATATTTGGGGAAAAAGATAACCCTTAAAGGCTTCGTATTGGTATCTCTTTTGGCTCACCTTATATTTTTCCGCCTTTAATTCCAAATTTTCCTTTAAGGCTATATCTACCGCTTCCTTAAGGGTTAGTTCTTTTGCGGTTAGGCTTGCGGAGAAAAGTAAACCAAGCAATAATACTTTTTTCATTCTGAAAGCCTCCCAAATGGTTTTAACAGATTAAGCATTTTCCCTCTGAAAAACATCTATCTGTGTCGTTATATTTAGATGTTAGAATATACGAAATATCGCATAAACTTATATCCTCTGTCAAGGTCTTTTTTCAATCCAAAATTTATAATATTTCCAAATTAAAAATGAAACGGCTTATGCTGAAATCCAAAATACACCAAATTACCGTAACCGGAGCGGAGCTTTATTACGAAGGGAGTTTATCCTTGGACGAGGAACTTATGAAGCTCGCCAACCTTATACCTTACGAAAAGGTGGAGGTTTACAACATAAACAACGGGGAAAGGTTTTCCACCTATATAATCCCCGCTCCCGCGGGAAGTGGGATATGTCGCCTAAACGGTGCGGCGGCGCGAAAGGGGACAAAAGGGGACAAAATAATCATCGTTTCCTACGCGGTTGTAGACGAAGAGGAACTTTCAAACTTTAAACCTTCCATTGTTTACATAGGGGAAAACAACACCGTAAAGGCGGTAAAAAATTTTGAAACTACGGAGGTTTAAAGAAAAGTGGACACATTTTTAGTTTTCTACGGTTACTTATCCTTAGCCTTCGGGTGGGGTTTTTACGCGGTAGTTTTTACCTCCTTCGGTTTAACAATATTTTTCCACCTTAAGGAAAAAAATCTCTATAAAACCGCGGAAAGGTTTATTCGGAGTATGGTTACCTTGGGGGTTATCAACCTAATTATTGCCTTCCTTTTTTCCTCGTTTGCAACCTTCAAATGGTTTTTAAACTCTTAAACCTCCTCCCACTCAAAGTATTGGGTTTCTATTATCCTCCTTATACGGTTTAGAAATTCTTCCTTTTCCATTGAAAGGTTTACCTTCACTTTTTTAAAGGTCGTCCAGTGTTTTTTGTTTTCATACTTTAAACCTTGGATGTATATATCCCCATCTTTCCACACATGCACTTGCCAACCTTTTCCTAAATAAAACACCAAAACATCCTCACCGCTACTTTCCAGGAGCTTGGAAAGGCTTTCTCCCATAAGTTAAAATTTAAAATTAGCAATTTGTAGATGGCAAAAATTTTTATACCGCAAGACTTTACCCCCGAAAGGGGAAGATATTTTGAAGCGGAAAGTCTCGCCTTAAACAAATTGAAAAAAGCCTTTGAAAAAGATAGAGATGTGGTTATTTATTTTCATCCCGTAATTTATATTCCCAAATTTGGAAGGGAAATAGCACCCGACATAATTTGGTTTAAAAACAATGTTGGAGCGGTTATAATTGAGGTCAAAGCGTGGAGTTACAATTTTCTAAAAGACTGCAAAGTTGTAAAAGGTAGATTAAAACATCTTAAGTCGGGGAAATCTTATACCAACCCGGTTTACGAAGTGAGAAAATTCCTTGAAGGTTTAATGGATTTAGGCGGAAAACCGGTGGGATGGGTCTTCTTTTTACCCAATCTTTCCTACAAAGATTACGATAAACTCGGCGAGGACATAAAAAGGTTTATCCCCAAGGAAAGGACTATTTTTCAAGAGGATTACAGTGAAATAACTTCAAAGGAAATTATTAGGGAAAAAATTTTTGGCACTTTGGCAAGTTTTTATACGAAAATACCACAAAATGTTATAGAGGAGAGTTTGAAAAAACTAAAAAAGATACTATTTCCTTATTTGGAAATCCCTCAAAGTGACAATATTTTGGACGAAGTTCAAGAGCAAATTTTGTATAACTTGCGGGAAGGTCACAAAATAATACGCGGAGGTCCGGGAAGCGGAAAAACGGTAACCCTTTTGGGAAAAGCCATTCACGAAGCCTTAAAGGCTTACCTTTCGGGAAAAGAGGTTTCTATACTATTCTTGACCTACACCAACGCATTGGTTAGCAAAATAAAAAAGGACTTGGAGGATATAGTTAGGAAAAGGGAACTTCCTAAGGAAATTTTGAAATTCATTGAAGTTAGAACCTTACATTCTTATGCGGGAAGTATTTTGCGTAAAATTGAACCCCGTATAAAAATAAGAAGAGATGAAGATTTAGTGGAAAAATTATTGGAAATTTTGAAAGAAAAAGATATTCCCGCCGAATTTAAGGTGGATTTCCTCTTGGTTGATGAAAGTCAAGATTTAAAACTCTCATGGTTTAAACTTTTACACAAAATAAAAAAAGAAAATTCCGTAGTGGCTTTTGGAGTGGATGAAACCCAAAGAATTTATGAAGATACCAATTGGAAGTGGAAAGATACCGGTTTTGAAGCGAGGGGTAACGTAATAGTTTTGAAAAAAATCTACCGAAGTGCGGGTAAAATATTAGACCTCGCCGTAGAGTTTCTAAAAAGAGACCCGCAATTGGTAAAACAGCTAAGGGAATTGGAGAATTACTGGTTAGACGAGGTAGAAAAATTTGATTCCTTAGAAGGGAAGGTAGAAATAAAAGTTGCGGAAAAATACTATAACGAAACCGTAAAAGTTTTGGAAAGCCTCCTATACCGTTACAAACCGGGGGAAATTCTTATTTTAACTCCCGGCAATTGGAGCAATTTTTATAAATTCCTCTCGGAGAGGTTTGAAGGTTTAGTTCACTTTCCGAACTTGACAAAAGAAAAGGAACTGCACCCTTCTAAGGTTAACATTACAACATACTATTCCTCCAAAGGTTTGGAAGCAAAAGTCGCCATTGTTGTGGGTTTTGAAAGGCTTTTTGAAACGGAAAATAAAAAGGCGGAAAACCTCCGAAGGTTAAGAAGACTTGGATTTGTAGCCCTCACCAGAGCTCAAAAGGAGCTTTATGTTATCGGTGGAAAAAATCACGGAGCCCTTAGGGAGCTTATAGAAATAATCAACCGCGCTTGAAACTCCTCTCTTTTCCCATACAATTTGTAAAACCTTGGGGGTATAAAGCCCTGCTTTCCCCTCCAAGGGGGAAAGCCGTTAAAAAAACGTCCGGAGGGTTAAAAATGGGTAAAAGGCACTACATCCGTGAAAGGTATTACGAAACCGTTTTTGTTGTAAAACCTACCCTTACCGAAGAGGAGTATAAAAAGGTTGTTGAAGCGGTAAAAAATGAAATTACCCGTAAAGGAGGGGAAATCCTCTACGAAGAAGACTGGGGACTAAAAGAATTTGCCTATCCCATTGAGAAGTTTAACCACGGAAGGTATTACCTAATTCAGTTCAAAGGGGAAAACAAAGGCGAACCTCCCTATGAGAACTTAAATCTTCCCAACGAATTGGAATTCTTCTACAGGGTTAATGAGAACATAATAAGGTGGCTAACCAGCAAGATAAAAAAGAGCGAGGTAAAGGGTCAGAAAAAGGGAGAGTAAGGGGAGTAATTTAAGCAATTATGAATTACAACAAGGTTATTTTAGTTGGTAGAGTGGTAAAGGAACCCCAAACCCTAATGCTACCTTCGGGTAGCCAAGTATCCAATTTGGTAATAGCCTATAACCGCAGGTATAAGGTTGGGGAACAAGAGTGGAAAGAGGAAACCCATTTTTTTGAAGTTAAGGTTTACGGCAAATTGGCGGAAAATGTTATTCCTCAAATAGAGAAAGGAGACCTCATTTTGGTAGAGGGAAGGCTTCACCAAGACCGATGGGAGGATAAGGAAACTGGAAAAACCCGAAGCAAGGTTAGAATTGTAGCCTTAACTTTAAAGGTTCTCGCCAAATCCCAAAAAGGACAGGTTCGGGAAAAACCGATAACCTCCGCGGAAAACTTGGAAGATTTTACGGAATCCTTTGAAGTTCCGACATTGGAGGGTGAAAAAGCTACCGAAGAAAAGAAAAAAGAAGACGAGTTTGACGAGTTGGAAAGTCTTATCTTCGGTGAGGAAGAAAAAAGGGAAAATAAAAACAAAAAAGAGGACGATTTTGACGACTTTGATATTCTCCTTTAGATAAAAAAACTTAAGGAGGTTTAAAGATGCTTAAAAAAGGAAAAAAGAAAGTTTGCGAATTTTGCCAAACTAAAAAAGAGCCCGATTACAAAGATGTTGAAACTTTGAAAAAATACATTTCCCCCAGGGGTAAGATAATCCCTTCCCGTCAATCGGGGGTTTGCGCCAAACACCAAAGGAGATTGGCGGTAGCGATAAAAAAGGCAAGACAATTGGCACTGCTACCCTACGTAATTTACTAATCGTATTGGCGGGGGTGAAAAGATGAGGGTAATCCTTATAAAGGATGTTCCGGGATACGGAACTTTTGGAGATATAGTTAATGTAAAAGACGGTTTTGCAAATAACTATTTAATTCCTCGCGGTTTGGCTTTGCCCGCCACCGAGGGAAATGTAAAACACGTCCAAGAGATTTTAAAACAGAAAAAAAGAAAATTGGAAAGGGAAAAGGCTAAAGCTCAAGAAATTGCGGAAAAAATTAACGGTTTGGTATTGGAAATTTCCCGCCCCGTTGGAGTTACCGGAAAACTATACGGAGCTATAACCGTTGGTGAAATAGCGGAAAAAATCAAAGAAACCGCAGGGGTTGAAGTGGACAAAAGGAAAATAATGTTAAGGGCACCCATCAAAAATGTTGGAAGGTACAACATAACCGTAAAACTCCACCCCGAAGTTAGCGCAACGGTAACCGTAGAGGTTAAACCTGCCGAGGTAAAATAAGTAGGGTGGAAAAATTAAGAAGTTTTCTGTTTTATACCCTTCTTTCAGCTTTTGTATCATCGTTTTTTTCCATAACCTTCTTTGAGTTATTTTTGGCTTTAGCCATACCTATAGGAGTTTTCTTAATTTTTAAAGAGAAAACTTACGGTGGTATTTTTTCAATACCTCTATTGGGACACCTATCGGTGATAACCCTCTCCAGTATTCTCTTTTTAAAGGTTAAACAGCAGTGGAATAGGCTTCTTGAGCAGGACTTTTTTTCTCTCTCCTACTTTGCGGTTTTCGGTTTGGGCAAAAAAAGGGTTACCAAATTGGTGGAATATACCTTAACCCTTTCACCATTGCTCGGTTTATTGGTTTCCTTAAAGGTTTTATACACATATTTTTCCACTGGGGATTTTAAAGCCTTTTGGGGAGGAAATTTTGTAATAGGAAATCTCCTCGCCCTTCCTTTCTTTGGTAGCCTATACTTTTTCTCCTTTAAGAAAAATTTTAAATTTAGGTATTTATACCTCTTTTTGGGAATGTTTTTTCTATTTGTAGCTTCTTTACCAACCGAAAGGTCGGTTATTTTGGGTTTCATAGTCGGAATTTTGGTTTTTCTTATAGGTATTTACAAACTTTTGGGTTTCTCTAAGAAGGTTTTAATCGTAGCAGGTTTAACATTTTTAGGTTTTACCGTTTCGGTATACAATTCACCAAAGGTTAAAATTTGGATAGAACACCTTTCAAGGGGAGATGTTAATAGCTTCTCCTCTAACCGAATTTTAATAGCCAAAGGGGCTTTTGAACTTATTCAAAAAGAATCTCAAGGAGAAGA
>QOAS01000066.1 GCA_003972855.1 Gammaproteobacteria bacterium
TCAAACTACTTTAGAATTTTTGAGGAAACAAGGGGAGAATTCCTAAGAAATTTGGGTTTCCCCTATTCCCAATTGCGCCAAAGGGGTTACGAAGTCGTCCTCATAGACGCCTACGCCAAATACCTTAGACCGATATTTTACGATGACCTTATCAGGGTGGAACTCAAATTGGAAGAACTCACCAAGGTTAGGTTTTCCTTCTCTTACACCGTGACGGTGGGTAGCGAACTTAAGGCGAAAGGAAAAACGAGTCACTGCGTAGTAAAAAACGGCAAACCGGTAAAAATTCCGAAGGAACTATACGAGGTTTTGTTTCAAGAATGCTTTAACAATTCTTTAACAGGAGGGAAGTTAAAAACTTAAAAGTATGGGAAGGTTTGCTAAAAATCTTTTCTGCGGACTTTTAGCGGGTGCAACCTTTTTTACTTCTCTCCAAATTTCACTTGCGGATGATTACGAGGAATTGGTAAACCTTTTGATGGAAAAAAAAATCCTTACACGACAGGAGGCGGAAGCTTTAATTAAAAAACACAGAGAGAGGTTGGCGAAGGAAAAAGAAAACACTTTGGATAAATCGGAAATAAAAAAACTTAAAAAGTTGGTTCAGTTAAAAATTAGCGGAAAAGTATATCTGCACTACGACTATACGGTAAATTCCCCCAAAATTAGCGAAAACGATTACGGGGAGTTTAAAGTTACCCGCGCTTACTTGGAAGTTAGAAAATATTTCGGCAAAGGAAAAGATAACTACTTTAGAACCACCGTAGATGTTTACCAAAATACCGACGGTTCCTATGTGGTAAGGCTTAAATACGCTTACCTCAACTGGAAGATTAACAATTTCCTCGCAACGGAGATAGGTTTAGCCCACCGTCCTTGGATAGATTGGGAGGAACACAACGGTTGGCTTCACAGGGACGTGGAGAAAACCTTTATAGAGGACTCCGATGGGGCGCACCTTTTAAATTCCGCGGACATGGGTATAGCCCTAAAGGGAAAGGTGGGTAACTTGGGATACATGTTCGGAATTTACAACGGAGAAGGTTACCACGGTGCGGAAAATGACCAACATTTCGGAAAATCGGTAGAGGGAAGAATAAACTACTCTTGGGGAGGGTTAACCACAGCCCTACACTTGGCGTATATAGATAACCAAGACACCGCGGATAAGGTTATAGTTCAACCGTGGATTGGTTTCAAAAACGATAACTTTTTGGTTGCGTTCCAATACATATACAACGAGGAGAAAAACAAAAACGCACCCGACTATGTTAATACCGGTTTCTCCGTAAACGGAGACCTATACCTAAAGAGGTTTGTAGGAAAACCTTTAACCCTCTTTGCAAGATACGGTTATTGGAACTTGGACAAAGACGCGGAAAATAAAACGGACTACACCCAAGTGGATAGGTGGCAAGTCCTCTTGGGGGCTTCCTACGATTGGAACAAATACATAAAAACCTCTTTGGCTTACAAATATGTGGGATACGATATACCCGCACAAAACACGGAAAGTGGCAAAGATTATAAGGACACCATAATGGCGGTTATGCAGGTTAAGTGGTAATTTTCCTTTCCCCTTTTAGGGTCTTTCCAAATTGGCTAAATCTTCCAAAGAGGCGTTTAAAACTCTCACCTTTTCAAAACCTTTAGTCTTTAGAAAGGCATACGCCAATCCAGCCCTTATTTTACCGGGACAAAAAACCGCTATCAGCTTATCTTTGGGAAGTTCACCCCAGCGGTCGGGAAGTTCGTTTAACGGAATGTGTATCGCGGGAACTATCTTAACAATGTTTGCCTCTTCCCTTGAACGGACGTCCAAAATAATAGCTTTACCTTCTTTCCAAGCCCGATAAAATTCGGGTGCGCTTATCTTAAGCTGGCTTGCCAAAAATTCCCTCGTCTTTTGGCGGAGAATATCCTCCAAGGAGAGTTCTTTCATCGTTTCCTCCAAAGTGTTGTTAGTTATTAATAACTAACCAAGAAAGATTATTTTTTCTACCGCTTAAGATGTCAAGAAACCTAAAACCGCAACCTTTGAGAAGTCATAACCGAAGCGGGCGAAAAATACAATAGTTAATTCCGCTATGGAATATACCACTCAGGTTTTTACGGTAAAAAGAATTCACAACATTAGGGATTTCTATTATGAGGTTGAAACCTCCGAAGTTTTATCTTTAACCGATTTAGCCCTCTATTTGAACGCCATTAGCGAAAATTCCTTCTTTTGGACGGAGGGCAAATATTTACACGCAACCTCCGATGAGGATTGGCTTAATCTCCTACCCCAAGAGGTTAGGGGGGAAATAAAAACCGTTAGGGAGGTAAAAAAGGGTTATCTATCCCAATCGGAGCTTTCCCGATACACCGCCTTTGCCCTTTTTACCGCGGACTTTAACAGGGTTTTTTCCCCAAACTTTAAAGCAAACCCCGTTTTTAAAAAGCTAAGGAAGAGAACCAAAGAAGGTTGGAATCTAAGCGGATGGATGAAATTCTTGCACGAGCTTTCACTCAACTACAAGTTTGAAAGGGAAGGTATTGAATACCAGATATGGAGATGGTTTGCGATTAATCCTCAAGAGGGGGAATACCTAATTTTTGCCTTCAAAGGAGGCATTTCTATCAATAAGACCCTAAAGGAGATTTCTCAAAAGTTTGACGGAAAAACCCTCAAAAAGTTTTTCGCCTTCAGGGTAAAGGGAACTTACAGGGTTGGAAGGTTAAAAGAACTCAAAGGGGAAGAATTAACCCTAACCTTTGACGGGGGTTTTGAAAGCACCGTTCCCACCGAAAAGGTTATCCCTATATTCATTCCCCCTCCCGATTGGGGTTGGAGGGAAAAAGACCGCACCCAACTTTTGAAACACCTAAGGCTTAGACCCAAAGTGGTTTGCACCTACGAGGAAACCATTACGGAGGTTATAAACAAACTCTTGGAACCCTACATGGTTAAAATTCAAAAAGCGGACCTACGCGGGGAACGAATAGAAACCTCTTCATACCTCGTGGTGGACAACCCTATAGAGGAGAACGGCGTCGGTGAATACATCTTTGAAGAGAGAAAGGTTTACAATGCCCCCTTTGAAAGTTTAAAACTCAACTTCGTAGACCTTTGTCTGAAGTCGGAGAAGAACAAAAAACTTCTAAGGGATGCGGAAAAGGACCTTTTGGAAAATCTAAAACTCTTTTTAAAGGACATAGGGGTTTCTTTGGAGATAAACAGACTAACCTTTGACAAAAAGTTAAAGAAGTTTGACTTAGAGGTGGCGGGGGAGGTAATCCAATTCTTTGAAGAGAACAAAGGTAGTTTGGAAAATGCTGATTTCAACTTGGTATTAATTCCCTTTGCGGAGTTTGTTACCGAAAACATTTACGCCCTACCGCTGGTGGAGAGGATAAAGGAAACCTTAAGCGGTTTAAACTACCACCTTCTAACCGACAGGGAGGTAAAGGTCTTTTTCAAAACCCAAAAGGTTGCCACCAAAAGGAGAGTACTGCTGGAGGTCTTAAGGGAAATCTTTAAGTCCAAAGGGGGAAGCCTATATATCCTTGACGAACCCCTACCTTTTGGAAAGGTGGCAATTGAAACCGAAAAGGGTTTTGAAATATACAACCTCTTTGGGGAACTTTTGGGAATTGAAAAGGAGTTTACTCCCGAGGAGGAGGATTTACTCGTAACCTTTAACCCCGAAAAGTTGGGAAAAAATGTGGTTCTCTTAGACGGGTGGACAACCCCTTACGCCCTAAAAGGGGAGGGTAAAAATTGTCAATCCGCGGAAAGGGGTGTAGCCTTTCCCGTAAATAGCTCCACCTCGGTGGTCGTATTGACTAAGAAAACCCCTTACGATTACAAAACAGCCTTCACCATAAAAGTTGGAGACAATTTGGACACCGCAGAGGTTGAGAAAACCCTCGTAGACCTCTCAAAGGTGGTAGACTTTCTATCCCTCCAAAAGTTTGGTCTTTAAAAACTCTATTTCCTCCCCTATTTGGGGATTTTCCCTTTTCAGTTTCTCAATTTTTTTAATGGCGTAAAGCACACTGGTGTGGTCGGAAACTCCGAAAATTTCCCCCACCTTTGCGAGAGGAAGTCCACAAACCTGACGGGTTAAATACATTGCTATCTGCCTAATAAGAGATATCTTCCTATTGCGGGTCTTCTTTAGGAGCTTGTTTTTAGAAACTCCGTAAAAGGTGGAAACCTCCTTTACAACCTCCTCGGGAGAAACTTGTCTGTATTTTTCCTCCGAGGGTTTTAGGTTCAAACTCTCTTTAGCCTTCAGTTGGGCTATGAAACCCTCTATTTCCCTCACGTTGTCGCCGGTATTTTGGGCTATGTAGTCAATAATGTTTTGGTCTACGGGTAAACCGTAAATTATTAGTTTCTCCTTGATTATAGCCTTTTTGGTTATCTCGTCCAGTTTCAGTTCAACCACCAATCCCCCTTCAAAGCGGTTTATAAGCCTATCCATAACATCCCTTAGTTTTTTGGGGTGTCTATCGCTGGCTATAACTACCAACTTGTTGTTCTGGTAGAGGTGGTTGAAAATGTTAAAAAACTCCAATTGGGTTCTCTCTTTACCCGCCATAAATTGGATGTCGTCTATAAGCAGAACATCTACGGTTTTGTAAAAATCCCGCAGGTAACTAAGGGAATTTTCCTTTATAGCGCTAACCACTTCTTCTGCAAAGTCTATGGAACTCCTGTAGACAACCTTAAATCCCCTTTCAAGGGCTTTGTTCCCCGTAGCCTGAAGAAGGTGCGTTTTCCCAACTCCAACCCTTCCGTAGATAAATATGGGGTTATAGGGAATACTCTTTTTGCGGAGGTTTTCAATCGCCACTTGGCACGCCCTTACCGCCAAAAGGTTACCCTTACCGACTATAAAGTTTTTAAAGGTATATTTGGGGCTAAGTTCAAATATAACATCCTCGGAAGGGGTTAAAACGAGCAGGGAAACCTGAAGTTCCCTCTTTACGAGGGGATATATTTCCTTTAAAAAGGCGAATTTACAATACTCGTCGGGAACCCGGACTACCACCTTATCTTCATACTCTTCCAACTCCGCCCGCTCCACAACCTCTTTGAGGGCGGGACTTTCCAATTTATGGTATATCTCCCTCAGTTTTTCCAAAACGGTATCTATCAGTCCGGGCATGGCTAAAAATACCTAAACTCCAGTCTGTAAATTTTACCCCCTTTCTTAAAGAGGAAGGGATTTTTGTAACCGCTAACCGCAAAGGGTGTTCCGTGGCTATCCACCGCAAACCCTTGGAGGGCATCTTCAAATTCAAAACCTCTTAAAGTTTTCGTTTCGTAAAAACCTTTGGAGTTCTCACCCACAAAAACGAGCCTCCCCCCTTTGAATTTCAAAACCTTTTCCCCAAAAAGGGGAACTATCTTTTCGGTAACGTTTTGGGCAACCAAAAAGCCTTTGAAACCAAAGAGCTGTATTTCTACCGGCGGAGGTGGGAAGTAGAGTTTCCTAAAGGAGGTGTCGCCTACAACACTGGGAATGTCCACCGCGGTGTAGGATTTTCCGAAATCACCCTCTATGTCCATAAGGTGGGAAAAACCCTCTTTCGGGTTACCCTTGTAAATTTTTAAAGTCCCTCCCACATCTATAAACGCGAGCCTATCGTCGGAGGTTAAAAGGGCTGTATCCGCCCTAAATCCTTTGGGGAAGTTTAGTTTTCCTCCCACCGAAACCTGTCCACCCGAAAGGTCTACCTTGTAAACCTTTCCGAAAGCTCCGTTTTTAAGCTCTTGGGCAACAACTAAGGGTTTTTCTCCCTTTCTCAATACCCCGAAAAGGTAGGGAATGTCTTTTTGGATTATTACGGGATTGGTTCCCACTAACTTTGCGACAAATGAAACCGGTTCTACATCGGAGGTTACCGCATTGCCGAGCAAATATATATTGTTATTTACCTTTACTAAGCGCAAACCGACTATAATTCCCACCGGGACGGGTAAATCGGAAAGGTGCGTTAGCGTGTCACCGATTCGCTGATAAAGGGTTACCTTTTCGGGAAAGGCTACCGCCACCAAGTTGAGTTTACCTATCGCTATCGCATCTACCCCTACGGGGATTTCTTTAAAATCCCTAAGCTCGTAAGGTTTGACAAAAATATTCAAATCCCTAAACGAAACTTTTGCGGGTGCATAGGCGTAAGTCGGTAGTTGTTTTTCCACAAAGAATACCTGTTGTCCTTTAAATAGAATTTCAAAACCGTTAGGGGTCTCCTCTATAGTCCACCTACAGGGTATTTCTTGCGTTTTCCATACCAAGGGGAGTTTATTTTGAAGTTTCTCGTAGACCACTTTGGAACCGCTGAAACATATCGCGGAGTAGTCCAATTTACATATGTCGCCGATTTTTACCCCCTTGTCCTCACTAACCTTAATAAGGGAACTTTCCTTGAAACTTTGAAAAACTTGACCTTTGGCGGTTTGGGAAACGATTACAAACTTCTTCTTACCCGTTAGGGGATTTTCAACGTAAGTTCCCCTGTATATGGCAACGGGAAAACCTTTCCTAAAGAAGGGTAAACCTTTATCGCAAACGTATAGCGAGTTTTCCGATTTGGCAACTATAACCCCATTGGTTTCAAAAAATTTTTCCAACTCAGTGAGGTCTCCTCCGAAACCTACCAAGCAAGGTAGGGTGAAAAGAAGAACTCCACGGGTTAGCTTCATAAAAAATAATTGTCCTTTTTATGGAAATTTTTGAAAGAATTTTCTTTTTTGTTCTAATAGGTGTCATCTTTCTAACTTTAATGGTCTACTTTTCCTTTTTTACCCAAATGCTAAGCGGTAGTTTTTTTGCAAAATTGCGTGAAGCTTTGTTAAACGACCCCTCCCTTTGGGAGAACGAAGATGCGGTGAAGTTCGTTAAAAATTATATAAGTTCTTCCGATAAAAACAATTCGGAGGGAAAAAATGATAAATCCTATCCGCGGGGGCGGGATAAACTTTCAAAGAACCTACGAAAGGGCAACAAAGTCTAAAACTAAGGGGGAAAACGAAACCGTATCCAACGATGGTGTGGTTATAGACCTACCCAAAGGGGTGAATTCTTTAGGAGAAACCGCGGAGGAGAAGGTTGAAAGATTAAAAAAACTAATAAGAGAAGGTAACTATCCTTTAGACCGCTCAAAGTTGGCGGAAAAGATTTTAGATTTTTTAACCGATGGAAGATAAATTGCTCCTCGGTCTCCTTTACTTGGACAAAAAATTTAAGACCCCCGCGGATATAAAGGAACTGCTTCCCCACATAGAGTTGGTTTTAAAGATTGCCTCCCAAAGGGAGAGTTTTAGCAAAGAGGAAGAATACCTTTTGAGGAAACTCTTTTACAAGTTAAACCGCTTTGAGGAGTTCGTAAAACAAAAGTCCGAACTGTGGAGTGCTAAATTAAAGGTTGAAGGGAGGGTTTAAATTATGTTTGGTAATTCCCTTTCCATATTATATAGCGCCCTTTTATCCGACCTCAAATCTATGGATATTAGAAATAGGAACATTTCCAATGCCAATAATCCCTCTTATGTAAAAGAGGAACCCATTTTGGAAACCTTGGGGAGTGTCGGAGGGGTTAGAGTTTCCGACATAAGGAGAATTTCCGACGAGATAATGCAGGCTCAACTTTTGGACGTGAAATCCAGTTATAGCGCCTTTGACGAACTGAATAAACTCGTAGAGGCTCTATCTCCCTATTTTGAGGAAACTTCGGGTGTTGCTTTGGAAGATTACATTAATAATTTCTTTCAATCTCTCCACGATTTTTTAAGGGAACCTACAAACGAAGCGGCAAAG
>QOAS01000073.1 GCA_003972855.1 Gammaproteobacteria bacterium
CAAAACCCGCCTTAAGGGTTTCGGGTAAAACGAGGGGACTATCGCCGTTTATTATGGCTACAAAACCTGCGCCGTATTTCTCCAAAAGGGGAAGCGCCTTTAAAACCGCATCCGCAGTTCCACCTTTGGGGTTTTCTTGGAAGAAAAATTCCACGTCGGGGTAACCCTTAAAAACCTCCTCTACCAAATGATGTTTGTAACCTACGATAACACCCACCTTCAGGGGATTTAATCCCTCCTTTAAAGCCCTATAGGGGTAATAAACCATAGGTTTTCCCAAAAGGGGGTGGACCAGTTTGGGTTTTTCGCTTTTAAACCTGCTACCTCTACCCGCCGCCAAGATTAAACCTATCAAAGACATTAACAAAGAATTTTTAACTTAAACCTCCTCCAAAAAGTGGGAGTGGATTTTCTTAACCTCACCGCCGAAGTCCACCATTGCGAAGGCCCCTTGAGTGGAAATTACTTTGCCTTTGCCAAAAACGGGGTGTTTGACCCTCTGCCCGACCCTTAAATTTTTACCCTCCAAGGTCGGTTTTTTGTATTTATCGCTACCGCTTTGGGGTTTTTCCCTTTTAACCCCGCACATGGAAGTTTTACCCGAAACTTTTTGTTTCGCGAAATACCTCAAATCCAAAAGGTGTTTTGGTATTTCGCTCAAAAACCGCGAGGGTTTTCGCTCTATTTCCTTCCCACTTTTGGTGTTTCTTTTCCTTACGTAGGAGAGGTAAAGTTTTTCCTTTGCCCTCGTTACCGCAACGTAAAATAGCCTCCTCTCCTCTTCCAGTTCTTCCTCGTTTTCAAAGGCACTTTTGTGGGGAAATATTCCTTCTTCCAACCTCGGGAGGAATACGACCGAAAATTCCAACCCCTTTGACGCGTGGACGGTCATTACCCTTACGCCCCTTCCTCTGTCCTCCATTTCCGACTGCAAAAGGGCTATAAGTTGCAAAAATTCCGCCAAAGTCCTACCTTTACTTTGAGAGGAATGGGTAAGCCTTAAAAAGTATTCCACGTTTTCTATCCTATCTTGGGGGTTATTTTCCCTATAAAGTAGTTCGTAGTAGTCTATTTCGTCCAAGAGTTTTTGCAAATATTCCGCGTAGCGGGTTTGAACCTCTTCCCACTTTACATTAACAAAAAATTGAAGGAGTTTGGTAAGGGGTTCTCTAAATTCCTCTTCCAAATGGTAGGCGACTATTTTTAAGGTTTCTATCCAATCGGTTTTGTAAAACCTGACCAAAGTTTTGTAAACCCTTTCCCACTTTCTCCCAAAAAATGCCCTGAGAATTCTCTCAAAAGCCAAATCGTCGGTGGGATTGTGCAAAAACCTCAAAAATGCCAAGGTATCTTTTATCTCTTTCCGTTCGTAAAACCTTGCGGTTCCGACTATGGTATAGGCGATACCTTCCTTTACAAAGGCTTTTTCTATCTTCTCGGTCAGATAGGAACTTCTTACCAAAACCGCAATGTCCTTTAGTTTGTAACCCCTCTCCTTTAGCAGTTTTATTTCTTTGGCAATCCAAAGGGCTTCTTCTTCTTCACTTTCAAACCTCCTCACGAGGGGTTTTTCTCCGAAATCCTTATCGGTTTTAAGTTGGGGAATAAGGGAAACCCACTTGGGATTGCAATTCCTTATAACCGCATTGGCTATTTCCAATATAACCCCTTTGGAACGGTAGTTTCTTTCCAGCTTTACCACTTTGGGTGAAAAGTCTTCTTTGAACCTCAATATGTTTTCGGGATTGGCACCCCTCCACTGGTAGATTGCTTGGTTGGGGTCTCCCACTACACAAACGTTGTTTCTCGCTATCAGCTTTATAAACTCGTATTGGATTTCGTTGGTGTCCTGATACTCGTCCACCAGTATGTATTGGAAGTGGTTTTTCAGTTTTTCCCTCACCCGTGGGTTTTCCTTTAACAGTTTTACCGTAAAGTAGAGAAGGTCGCTAAAGTCCAAAGCGTTTAACTGTTTCAAACGTCTTTGGTAAGCTTCAAAAATTTCCCAAAAGTGGTCTAAGGTATCTATCGCAATAAGACCCTCGTCGGTGGAAATAAACTTGCCACCTTCTTTGTATTTTGAAATAGCCTCCTCGTAAAGGGTGTCTTCAAAATCGGTGTCAAAATCTTTTAAAACCTGTTTTAAAACCCTACGGGCATCTTCCCTATCCAAAATGACGAAATCGGGGTTTATTCCTATGTGTTTTCCACCCAACCTTAGTATTCGGTTGGCAACCGAATGGAAGGTTCCAACCCAAGGTAAATTTACACCCAAGGAATTTTTAATCCTGTCTTTAAGTTCTTTAGAAGCCTTATTGGTAAAGGTTATAGCCAAAATCCTTTTGGGGTCAAAACCCTTTCTTATTAAATACTCTATCTTTGCCACTATCGTTCGGGTTTTTCCACTTCCCGCCCCCGCGATTACCAAAAGCGCCCCGTCTAAATACTCTACCGCCTCCCTCTGCTCCTTATTTAGCTCCACAATGAATTCGTTATAAATTAAACCACCTTGAAATGGGAGAAAACACGGTAAACGCGGGAAAAGTCGTAATAGTGGGAAGACCCAATGTAGGAAAATCCACCCTCTTTAACAAATTAGTGGGAAAGAGAAAATCGGTAGTGGAGGACAAACCGGGGGTAACCCGCGACAAGGTGGAAGACTTTGCCAAGTGGCAGAACAAAATTTTCCGTCTGGTTGATACCGGCGGACTTATGCCTCATGCCCGTGATTTTTTCCTCCCCAAAGTTAGGGAGCAGATAGAAAAGGAACTACCTTCCGCGGATGCAATTCTTTTCGTGGTAGACGCGAGGGAGGGACTTACCTCCCTTGACGAGGAAATAGCCCAAATGCTTTTACCTTACAGGGATAAAGTCTTTGTCGTTATCAATAAGGTGGATAGCAAGGAAGCTAAACGAAATGTGTATGACTTTTACGTATTTCCCTTCAGGGGTTATTATCCCGTTTCCTCCATTCACGGACACGGTTTGGCGGAACTTTTGGACGACCTCACCGAGTTTATAAAAACCGATGAGAAACAAAAGGAGGAAATTCTTAAAGAGGAGCTAAAGGACATACCCAAGATAGCGATAATAGGGAGACCCAATGTGGGTAAATCCTCCCTATTTAACCAAATAGTGGGAGAGGAAAGAACAATTGTTTCTCCCATAGCGGGAACGACCGTAGATGCGGTGGACACTTTGGTGGAGAGAAACGGTAAAAAATATCTGTTTATAGATACCGCGGGTGTTCGGCGTCCTTCCAATGTAGAATACGGCGTGGAATTCTTTGCGGTCAATAGAACCCTAAATGCCATAGAACGCTCCGATATATGCATTCTCGTAATAGATGGACAAGAGGGGGTTACCCACCAAGACCAGCGTTTGGCTGGACTAACCTTTAGAAGGGGTAAAGGATTGGTAATAGACATTAACAAGGCAGACCTTATGCCCGTTTCCCCCGACGAGGCGGAAAGGCAGGTAAGGAGAAGGCTATTTTTTGTAGATTACGCACCGGTTGTTTTTACCATTGCAACCGAAGGTGACGGAATAGACAATCTATTTAGTGCCATAGACTTGGTTTGGGAGGACTACAATAGGAAACACAAAACTTCATATGTAAATAACTGTATTAGAAAGATAATAAGAACCAATCCTCCACCTTCCTACAGGGGTAAACCGACCAAAATTTACTACGCCTTTCAAAAGAAAACCAGACCCCCCACGGTGGTGGTTATAACAAACCGCACCGAGAGTTGGAAAGAACACTACAAAAAGTTTTTTATCCGACGCCTTAGGGAGTGTCTAAATATCCACTACGCACCATTGGTTTTGGAAATAGCGGAAAGGGAAGAGGACTAAACGGGGATTTTTCTCTCCTGAACTTTTTCCAACCAAGAAAGGGCTTTATCAAGGCTTTCCGGTTTACCCAAGAGGATTAGAATGTCTCCGCTGTAAATTTCCGTTTCCCCTCTTAGGTTCATATCCAACCGTCCGTCCGCCCTCCTTATGGCTACAACCGTAACGCCAAATTTCCTCCGTAGGTCTAACTCTATTAGGGTTTTTCCTTCTAAGGGGGAATCTTTTTTTACCTCAAACTCCGAGAGGTCTATTTCGCTCTCTTCACCGAAGGCGATTTTCTCAAGAATGTTGGCAACCACAAAGGTGTGGGGGTGGAAGATAAGGGCGGCGATTCGTCCCGCAATTATGTGGTCGGGAACTATAACGTGGTTTGCCCCCAGTTCCCTAAGTTTTAGTGCGGTCTCGTAGGTTTTGGCTATACCGATAATTTCAAAATCCCCGTCGGGTCTAAGCAAACGGGAGGTAACTATTATGGAGATGTTCTTCGCCTCGTCCAAAGAGGTTGTAATAAGTCCCCTGGCTTCCTTTATGTTTGCCAAATAGAGGGTGGATTTTTTGTAAGGCTCACCTATTACGAAGTATTTAATTCCTTCGGTCTCCAAAAGTTGTTTGGTTTCCTTGTCCTCCTTTTCAAGGATTACTACAACTTTGTAACCCCTCTCTTTGAGGAACTTAATGAGTTCCTTCGCTATGGTGTTGTAGCCCGCTACTATGTAGTGACCCCTAATTTTCTGGATTTCTTTGAGCATTCTCCACTCCCTGTAAATTTCTAAGATATCTTCCTTGAAGAACAAATCCGCCAAAACCCCCGTTGCGTAGAAAAAGGCGGTTATACCCGCAAAGTCCAAAAATATGGTAAAAAGCCTTCCCGCCGAATCCAGCTCAATAATTTCACCGTAACCTATGGTGGAAACTCCTATAAAGGTTTGATAAAAGGCGATAAGGGGTGGAAAGTTTTCTATAAGCATATAGCCTATAGTTCCAAAGTAGTGAACCAAAATGATGAGAATTAAAGGTTGTCTTAATCTCGTGAGAAGTTCAAAAAATCTACTTTCCAAATAGGTTAGGCGGTTTTGTTCCCTCCTTTGGCGTTTTTTCTTTTTAATCTTTCTTTGGAGTTGGGCAAGTTTCCTTCTAATCCGCTGTTTCTTAGTAAGCATTTGGTAACTCCCCCGTTTTTAAATTAGATTAGTAATGACCTATATTCCCTTTGCCAGAAAATACAGACCCCAATTTTTTAGGGAAGTGGTAGGACAGGAGACCGCGGTAAGAACTTTGAAAAATGCGGTAAAGACCGGTAAAGTTGCCCATGCTTATATCTTTGCAGGACCCCGAGGGGTAGGAAAAACGACCATTGCCCGAATTTTGGCGAAAGCTTTAAATTGTTTAAACCCCCAAGGGGAGGAACCGTGCGGACAGTGTGAAAACTGCAAGGCTATAACCAAGGGTAACTTTCCCGACCTCATAGAAATTGACGCCGCCTCCAACAGGGGTATAGACGACATTAGACAACTTAAGGAAACCGTTTCTTACGCACCCATAAAGGGTAAATACAAGGTTTACATCATTGACGAAGCCCATATGCTAACAAAGGAAGCCTTCAACGCCCTACTTAAGACCTTGGAAGAACCCCCACCTCGGACGGTATTTATTCTCTGCACCACCGAGTTGGACAAGATAATACCCACGATACAATCCCGTTGCCAGAGGCTTATATTTAGGAGACTTCCCGAGGAGAAAATTGTTTTCCAACTCCAAAAGATTTGTGAAAAAGAGGGAATAACCTATGAAGAAGGGGCTTTAAAACTAATAGCCCAAGCCAGTGAGGGGTGTATGAGGGATGCCACTTCCATTTTAGACCAAGCGTCCATCTATTGCGACAACAATGTAACCGAAACCGCGGTAAGGGAATTTTTGGGAATAGTTTCCCGCGATAGGGTGGAAAAGTTTCTTAAAAACCTCGCGGAGGGGGATACCCGGTATTGCCTAAACGAACTTCAAAAGTTGGAAGAGGAAGGATACAACCTCGTAAAGTTTTGGGAGGAGGTGGACAATCTCCTATTTGAGTCTTTGGTAAATAAAAAACTCGGAAAGGAAGTCGGCGGTTATTTAAAAGACCAACCTTTGGAGAAACTCCTTTATTTGGAGCAGATAACCTCCAAAGCCCTTTCGGAGGCAAAATTTAAAGAACCTTCGCGGGTTTTTAAATTGGCGGTATTAAAGGCTTCGCTCGTTAAAGATATCATCCCCCTCGGGGAACTGGTTAAGCTTGCAAGATTGGGAAAACTCACCTCAAAGGAGGTTTTACCTTCGGAAACCCCCAAAGTGGAAAGCGAAAAACCAAAGGAACAACCCAAGGAGGAAAGTGTAAAACAAGAACAACCCAAGGAGGAGAAAAAGGAAGAATTCCATCAACCCGAAAAGGAATCCGTTAAAGAGGGAAAACCCAAAGAGGAGAAAAAAGTCCTTATTACCCGTCAGCAGTTTGTAAACAAACTCATAAAGGACGAAATTGTGGAAAAACCCTTTGTAAGTATGCTAATCAAATATATAAAAGAAACCGAAAACGGTTTGGTTGTGGAAATTCCCGAAAGCTTCTACAAAAGTTTTGCAAGCGACATTGAAAAACTGAAAAAGTATTACGGAAAATACGCCACCTTTGAAGTTAAGGAGGAGGTGCAAAAAACCGAAAAAAAGTTCACAAAACTGAAAAATACCCGTTATCTGTTTTGAAAGTTTTGGAAACCTTTAACGGAAAGATTGTGGCAATTTACGAAAGAAAAACTAATAGCAGTAATAAACGGGAAACTTAAAACCTCCTTCAAACAGCTTTTCCTTTATTTCCCGAAAATCCACCCATACCTTGGCTCCGCTCACCTTTTGGGCTTTCAGTTCTATAACATCATTTTTACATCCCCGCCTAAGGCGGGAGAGTTTCAAAAGTCGTATGTGATTTTCTTCGTCCCAAATTTGGAGGAAGGGGTTGTAGGGCAACCTTTGGTCGTTTACCACCAAACTAATGGACACCTTTTTAGGTTTAAAGTTTGTTAAAGTCTCATAAAGTTGGACATAAAAACTTAAAAAATCGTCGTCGGTTATGTCAATTCTAAAAAATCCCCCGTCGGTGTATTCCTTTATAACCGCCTTGAAAGTGCTACCCCAGTGTTTTATTTTCAAACTGACCCCTTTGGGGGAAATCTCTTCTACCAAAACCTTGTAGGGTTGGGGAAGGTCTATTTCCCCTGCAAAAAGGGTAATTGAAAAAATGAGGGTAAATAAAAACCGCATAAGTTTAAATTTAGCTTCCCTCTTCCGCTTCGGGAAAGTCCCTTTTGAGGGCAATTTTACCCGTTCTTATCATCTCCTTAATTCCGAAAGGTTTTACCAATTCTATAAAGGTGGAAATCTTATTTCCGTCCCCCGAAAGTTCTATGGTGTAACTGCTGGGGGATACATCAACTATTTTTCCCCCAAAAATTTGTGTTAAACGGTAAACCTCATCTTTTGCCCTCTGACTTCCGAGGTTTACCTTTATGAGCAATAGTTCCCTCTCTATGTGGGGAAGGTCGGTAAGGTCTCTAACCTTTATGGTGTTTATAAGTCTTCTTAGTTGCTTCACCACTTGCTCTATAACCCTTTGGTCACCCTCAACGACTATGGTCATTCGGGAAAGTCCCTTTTCGTGGGTCTCTCCAACGGAAAGACTTTCTATGTTGTAACCCTTACCCGCAATTAGGGTTACTATGCGGGACAAAACCCCGTGTTCGTTTTGAACTATAAGGTCAATTACATGTTTCCTTACCTTGCCTTTGGGTATCTTCCTAAACTTGGGAGCGGTTACCACCTTTAGTCCCTCTTCTCTTCCAATGGTGTCCGCCATAGGGTATAGTATAGGCTCTTTGCGATAAAACCTT
>QOAS01000029.1 GCA_003972855.1 Gammaproteobacteria bacterium
TACGAGGAAAACTTGGGAGGCGTTCACCCACTTTACGAGGTTGTAAAAGATACGGAAGAAAAGTTCTTTAAAGCCCTCTCGGAAGACTTTAAAACCCAAGAAGCCTTGGCATCTTATATGAACTTGATTTCCGAAATGAACAAATTGCGTAACCAAGCCTTTAAGGAAAAGAAAATATCCTCCCAAGCGTTGGAGGCTTACGGCTATGCGGTAAATTCGGTAAAAAATACCCTAAGGAACATTTTCGGACTATTGGAAGATGTGCTTCCGAGATGCCCCGTAAAAGAAGTTGTTAAAAAAGAGCTTGAACCCGCTTCCGCGGTATTGGACGAGGAGTTGATAAATCTCCTCGTTGAAGTAAGACAAATGGCAAGGGAAAAGAAGCTTTTTGACATAGCGGACAAAATAAGAGACCGCCTTAAGGAAAAGGGAATAATATTGGAAGACACCCCCTTTGGGACTAAGTGGAAAAAGGTCTAAGAAGGTTCTTAACAAAGTCTTGAGCCTCCTTTTGGGTTTTAACCTTTCCTTCCAGTTGAGCCAAAACGAGTTTTTTTAAAATTTGTCCCACCAAAGGGGAGGGTTTTATTTTCCCAATCCTTAAAATGTCCTCTCCCGACAAAAGGGGGGTGGAAAACTTTTTAAACCTCGTAAGGTAAAAGTCCAAAATAGGTGAAAACCTCCCGAAGTGTCCCGATACCTTTGATATAACCCCTATGGGGAGTAGAAATTTTTCAAACCGCTTTAGGTAGTTGTAAAGCTCGGAAACACTTGTGGGGGGATTTTCCCTTAGAAGACGGTAACCCTCCAAGGAGCGTAAAAGGTAGTCTTTAGCGAAACTTCCGAAGGGATACCGCCCTACAAATTCTTTAGCCCTTTTGGGAGGTAAGTTTTTCAAAAATATCAAAAGCCTAAGTAGGGGTTCTTCGCCGAATTCACCTAAAAAGGTTTTCCTTTGCCACTCCAACTTCTGGGCTAATTTGCGGGTAAAACCTTCCTCTACGAGTTTGTTAAGTTTCTTCAAACCCAACAGGGTTGGTTTTAAGTTTTCCACAGGAAAACCGACGAGGGTGGGAAGGAAATTATCTTTGCAAGTTTCGTAAAAAAATCTCTCACCGGAGGGGTTAGATAACGCCTTTAAAAGTTCTGTAACTATTCTTTCGCCCGCAACGGTTTTTATAGCGGACGCATATTTTCTTATAAATTCCCGTTCCCTCCGCCCTACGGTAAAGTTTAAGGAGATTGCCAAACGGTAAGCCCTTAGCATCCTAAGGGGGTCCTCCAAAAAGTTTTCAAGCCTTACCGCCCTTATAACTCTCTCTCTTAAATCCCTTTCTCCCCCGAAGGGGTCAAAAATAAGCCTTTTCCCTTGGGCAAAGTGGTGAACATTCCAAGCCATAGCGTTTACGGTAAAATCCCGATGCAGGAGGTCTTCCCTTAAATTCTCAAACTCCGAGAGGTCTACCCGAATTTTTCCATCGCCTATGGGAACGAAGAGGGTATAAACCTTTTCCCTTATAGGTAGATTTTCCTTTTTGAAACCAAAAAAGTCCGCATTTAATTTCCTTGCCAAAAGTTGGGAATACTTTTCCACATTCCCTTTTAGGGTTATGTCCACATCCTCTACACTTCTACCGAGTAGGTAGTCCCTTACAAATCCCCCCACGAGGTAGCTCTCTTTTGGGAGTAACTTCGCAAGGGAAACTATTAGATTTTTTAGGGTCGCGTAGGTAGGCATAGCTATAAGCTAAATTAATAGAATGCACTACACCATCGCGGTAGTTGAAGATGACCCCGACCTCCTTGAGATACTGGAATACAACCTGAAGAAGGAAGGTTTTGAAGTTTTTGCCTTTGAAAGGGGAGAACATTTCCTCAAATTTATGTCGGAAGGTAAGAAACCCCACCTCGTAGTTTTGGATGTAATGCTACCCGGTATGAGTGGATTTGAATTGGCAAAAATCATTAAAGGAAATGAAGCATATAGGGATATCCCCGTAGTGTTTTTAACCGCAAAAACCCTTGAAGAGGATAAACTCAAAGGCTTTGAACTGGGGGCTGACGATTACATTTCCAAACCCTTTTCGGTTAAGGAATTTATCGCCCGCATAAGGGTTATTTTGAGAAGATATTACCCCCAAAAGTTGGAAGCCCTCGGGTTAGGGAAGCTAAAGCTTTATCCCGACCGCTTTGAGGTGTTTTGCGGAGACAAAAAGGTGGAACTTACCCGTGCGGAGTTTAAAATTTTGCAAACCCTTTTGGAAAAAAAGGGAGAGGTCGTAAAACGCTCAACCCTTATGGATGCCATAGCACCCTTCGGTAGGGAAACTGTTTCTCGGGCGGTTGATGTTCACATAACCAAAATAAGAAAAAAATTAGGTGAGTGCGGTAAATATATAAAAACCGTCAGGGGTGTAGGTTACAAGGTTCAAGAGTAACCTCACTCGTCAAAGGGAATTTCCTCATCCATTCCCACTTCGGTAAGTTTTTGGGTAATAAGCCTTTCCTCCCAGCAGGTTTTGCAAAAGCACAAACCCTCTATATAAGGGTCTTTGTAAAGCTCCTCCTTTGAACCGCATTTAAAACATTCCGCATCGGGCGAATCGCACCTTTCAAAGTTACCGTAAAGAGGACTCGTTTTTTTCTCTTCCATAGGTAGGAGTTTAAAACAAAAGGAGAGACCAACAGAGGGAATTATCTCAACTTTTCTTCCCTATAGCGGTAGGCTTCCCTTATGAAGTCCACAAAGATGGGGTTGGGTTGGAAAGGTTTGGACTTAAACTCGGGGTGGAATTGACATCCTATATACCAACGGTGGTTTTGAAGTTCCAAAATTTCCGCCAACCTTCCATCGGGAGATTGCCCCGATACTATCATACCCGCCTTTTCAAAGGTTTCCCTGTAAGCGGGATTGAACTCATACCTGTGGCGGTGTCTTTCGTATATCTCCTTTCTTTTGTAGATATTCCACGCCTTGGTTCCCTCCAATATTATGCAGGGGTAAGCTCCCAGTCTCATAGTTCCGCCGAGCTGTTTTATCTTCTTTTGTTCGGGAAGGATGTCTATAACCGGATGGGAAGTATTGGGGTCAAACTCCGTTGAGTTGGCGTCTTTAAGCCCCAAAACGTTGCGGGCGAATTCAACCGCCATCATTTGCATACCGAGACATATCCCAAAGGTGGGAATGTTGTTTTCCCTCCCGTACTGAAGGGCTTTTATTTTTCCTTCAACCCCCCTTTCACCGAATCCTCCGGGAACCAATATTCCATCAACATCTTCCAACTCTTTAAGGTCAAAGTTTTCCGCATTTATCCACTTTAGGTTTACCTTTACTCCGTTGGCAATTCCCCCGTGGGTTAGGGCTTCTATTAAACTCTTGTAGGCATCCTTTAGCTCTATGTATTTACCCACAATGGCTATTTCAACTTCTTTCTCCGCACCCCTTAGGGTGGAAATTATCCTTTCCCACTTTGAGAGGTCGGGTTTCCTGTATTCCAATCCCAAAAGTTGGGCTATAAGGCGGTCTAAATTTTGCTCTTTAAGTTTGAGGGGAACCTCGTAAATATATTCCAAGTCGGGTGCGGATATAACCGCATCTTCCCTTACGTTGGTAAAGAGGGCTATTTTCCTCTTTATAGATTCGGGTAGTTCAAACTCCGAGCGGGCAACTATTATGTCGGGCTGAATTCCTATTGCCCTAAGTTCCTTTACCGAATGTTGGGTAGGTTTGGTTTTTAATTCTCCCGCCGCCTTTACATAGGGAACATATGTAACGTGAACGAAAATATAGTTGGGTTTACCCAATTCCATAGCCAATTGCCGAACCGCCTCCAAAAATGGTAGTCCCTCTATGTCGCCCACCGTTCCCCCTATTTCAACTATCGCAACGTCTACCCCTTTGGCAACTTTTTTAATCCAGTTTTTTATTTCGTTGGTTACGTGGGGAATTACCTGAACGGTAGCCCCTAAATATTCCCCTTTACGCTCCTTGCGAACTATGTCGTAGTAAATTCTTCCCGCGGTAACGTTGTTATCCCTCGTCAAAACCACATTGGTAAATCTCTCGTAGTGACCGAGGTCAAGGTCCGTTTCCGCACCATCTTCGGTAACGTAAACCTCCCCGTGTTGGTAAGGAGACATCGTCCCCGGGTCTACGTTGAGATAGGGGTCAAACTTTTGGAGGGTTATCTTATAACCCATAGACTCAAGGATGGTGGCGATTGATGCGGAGGTAACACCTTTCCCGATGGAAGAAAGCACTCCCCCGGTTACGAAAATAATTTTCCCCATAACGGGGGATTAAATATTTTAAGGAAGTAAAACCCAAAAGGTAGAAATTAAAGGAGATTGGGAGTTACCGTTTGGATTAGTTATTTATTCTTTACATGGGGAGGTTCTTCGGTTCCGAGTCTCCAGAGGGCTATGGTTAGACCGCCGAGAAGTATCCCCATTACTACGGTTACGATTACCGCTCCCAGCATACTTTACAATTTTAACCCTACACTAAAGGTTGTCAAGAGTTTTTTTATTTTTCCCAATGAGAGTTTAGAGGAAAAGAAAAGAGATTATTCTTCGCTGTTTCCCAATAGGGAGAGTAGAATTTCCAAGAGACTTATAAAGATGTCGTAGAATAGAATGAAAACTCCCACCGATTCCCAAAGGGCTATTCTGTCCATAGCTTCGGGGTTACTACCTAAGAAAGCCTCCAATTCCTCTAATTGATTCAAAGTTATAAAGAGTGCCGCAACCGACCACACCAAAAAGACTATCGCTATTATTAGTCCCAAAATACCCGATTTGAGGAAAAGGTTTACCAAGCTGGCTATAAATGCGGCAACACCTACAATGATTAGGAATTTCACCACCGCTTGGGCTTTATCTTGGGAAATATTTACACTACGGGCGGCAAAAACGGTAGCTCCGCCTATTAGGAATGTGGTTACCAATGCCCCGAGTAGGATTCCCGAGTGGTAATAACCTACCAAGTGTATAAAGAAGGAGCTTATTGCCGCCAGTGCAAACGAAGTAAATGCAGCGTAACCGTAAAGAATTCCTTTTGAGGCGGTTAAGGGGTCTCTTATTAGGAAAGAGCCACCCATTACCATGAAAACAAGAATTAGCGAGATTATCGGATTGGCAAAAACCCTGTCAAGACCGCTTCCTATAAAGAAGGCAACCAAAAGACCGTAAAGAACAGTCCACAAAGCGGTATAGTTCATAGTCCTGACAAAAAGGCTTTGCTTAACTTCCTGGGCTACTTGACCCTGCCAAGGGTTTTGGTTCCACATCATACCTTGGGGATTATAAAAATTTGAAACGGAAAAACAAGATTTTAACCAACTAAGTTAGTAAGCTATTACTAACATTCTTTAGCCAATTAAGTAAAATGAATAAAGAAAAGAACGAAAGATATTAAGCGTTGGCGGTTTCGGGTTCTTTTACTTCAACTTCTACAATATCGCTCTCCCAAAGACCGTGCTTGGTGCAATAGGACATAGCGTGGAGTCTCAATTTGTTTTTCATAGGAATGATGTAGAAATCTACCTCTACTTGGTTTCTTTGATTACCGAGCATTTCGGGTTGAATCTGAACATGTCCCAATAGGGTTTCACCATCCCAGAGTTGAACGAAAGCTATGTAGTGGTCGTGGTCCATAGGGTGGGCGTAGTCTTTTCCAACCCTAACTTTTACTTTGAGTTTTTGTCCTTTTACCGCTTCCCCTTCTACATAAATAAAGGGAGAGTGCCTATCAACATAGTCCACTTTTGCTTCGGTTTTAGCTTGCTGGATTAACTCGCTGTATCTGTTTATTTTAGGCATGACTCCACCTCCTAAAAATTTGGTTTGATTTTTAAGTTAAACCTTAAAGGTGCCTTTGAAAATGAGAATCGTCAAAGGAGTGGTTTTTAATGCTTACCGAAAATGGAGATTAGAACATTTATAATCACCGTAAGCACGAGGCTTATTAGTAAAGAGCTAACTATCGGAAAGTAAAAGGTGAAGTTGTCTTTTTCTATCTTTATATCCCCGGGAAGGTTCCCCAAAGGTATGTTCAACTTGGGTAGAAAAATCATTAAAGTTCCCAAAACCGTTAGGAATATTCCGACCAACACCAAAAGTTTTCCCAATTCTCCCATTACTTTAATGGTGATAAACCTAACGGACTCCTTTAAGGGATAGTTTAAATCACAACTTTCTTTGGTTGTAACCGCTAAATTTAAAAAACTATGAGCGTTGAACTGGTTAAAAAATACTTTGAAGGTTTTGACCTAAGGAATTCCGTTCCCTGTGGCGGAGATGTAAAGATACCCGCGGTTGTGGGCTTTATATTTCCCGAACAACTAAAGGAAATGATTGAAAAAGGGGAAAAGCCACTAATAGTGGATGTAAGGGAAGAGTGCGAAGTCCAAAAAATGCCGTTTAAGGCTCAAGGACTTACCGTAAAGGTAATTCCCATTAGAGAGCTTATGAACCGCCTAAGTGAAATTCCCAAAGAGGGAACCGTCGTATTGGTTTGCAACTTCGCAATTCGCGCTTCCATGGCAAAAATGGCTTTAGACCTCGTAGGTTACAAAAATGTAAAAGTTCTAAAAGGAGGCGTTGAGCAGTGGAATCAAATTAATGGCTAATTTTTTCCTCTCTTGCTATTATTTTTTCTAAAATAAGCTATGTCAAAAGGTTTTAGTTTAATTGAACTATTAATTGTATTAACTATATTGGTCATTGTGGCATCCGCGGTAATTCGGGCTTATGAAAACTATTCTCAAAAGCTACGGATAGAGAACGAAACTCACAAAATATACCTCCTCTTAAAAGAAGTTCAATTGGAAGCAAAAACCAAAAAAGAAAACAGATGCGTTAAATTAAATCCAAACCCGGGGGATAGAATAGAAATTTACAATTCAACATGTGGTTCCTTATCAAATAAACTTAGAACCGTAAAACTGGAAGTGATTTTTGAACAAAGAGGGGGAATAGGAATTAACAAATTCGGTATAGTTGCCGACATGGGAAATATTCACATAAAAGACCCATCTTTCAGCGCATCCATTAACTGTGTTAAAGCGGATAGATTTAGAATTTGTGAAGGTGAGTGGAATGGGAGTGAATGTAGGTGTAAATTCTAAAAAGTCTTTTTCTTTGGTGGAGTTCTTAGTATCCCTTCTCATATTAACTTTGTCGCTGATTGCTTTGACCAATGCGGTGGTGTTTTTCATGCAGTGGAAACTTAAAAATGCCATTGCTTCTCATACGGCGGATGTCGCTTTAGAGCTTATCAACTTTAAGGAGAAGTTAAATAATTGTCAAGGAATTTCTGCGTTGGACTTTCTACAAAATGCAACCTATTGCAATTCCCCATCCTCCGTTTACTGTAGAGATGAAACTTTGTGCGAAGATAATTTCACTTGCATAATTTGTTACATTAATCCCGACACAGGAAAGAAAATTTTTTACGCTTTCAACGCTACCCAGTTGGGCAACGAAACCTATAGGGTAAACATATATTGGCTTTTTGGTAATTACAACGGTTCCTATACGACGGTTATAACTATTCCTTGATCAACCACCCCGCATTAAAAATGCGGGGCTTGACTTTGGGGAGTAGCAAATTGCTACCCCCACTGGCGGGTTGTTTGCCGATGCCCTCACAA
>QOAS01000112.1 GCA_003972855.1 Gammaproteobacteria bacterium
ATAAAGGGCAACAGAGGGAAAGCCAACAAAATAACCGATTGGGTAAAAATATACGAGGCTACCGTAAACGCCTTTAACCAACAGGGAAAGCGCAAAGGTTCTTTAACCGTAGCCCTTCCCGTTTGGCATAAAGATATTTTGGAATTTTTAGAGGTCATAGATTTGGACATCGGAGAGGTTACCAAAAAATCTCCCGACGTGTTTACCCAAGTGGTTATTCCCGACTTTTTCTTTAAGTATGTAAACGAAAATAAACCTTTCTATTTGATAGACCTTTACGAAATTACCCACATTTTGGGTAGAAAGGATTTAGACCTAACCGACACTTACGGGGAGGAAGCGGAAAAACGCTACAACGAAATTGTCAAACTTATAGAGGAAGGAAAGGTTAAAAACTACAAAAAGGTAAACCCAAGGGAGATTTTGAGAAAAATTTTCTACTACTGGGGAAGGAAGGGACTCCCCTACATCTTCTTTGAGGACAACGCCAATATATACTCACCCTTTGAGGAAAAGATTTATTCCGCCAACCTCTGCGTAGAAAACTTTTCCCCCTTTAGAAACACCGACCCCGAAGACCTTTACTGCATAGAGGAGGAAAAATTAGGCTACATTCACACCTGCAATATTACCAATGTAAACCTATTGGCTCTTTACGAGCAGGGATATTTAAAGGATACGGGAAAACTAAAAGAGTTCGTGTTTCACCTTTACGAATATATGGACAACCTCATTGACATTACCGATTTGCCGGTAAAAGAGAGCAAAAAGCATAACAGAATCTACCGCACCGTTACCGCGGGATTTATGGGATTGGCGGACCTCTTTGTCGCCAAATCGGTGGAGGACGGCAAATACTACGGTTACCGCTGGACTTCCCGCAGGGCAAACGGGGAAGACACCCTACGATTGATAGAGGAGGTATTCGGAAAGTTTGCCTTTTTGGCGGTCTTGGCATCCACCCGATTGGCTAAAGAGAGGGGCAAACCAGAGGGGTTTGAAAGGAGCAAATACAAAAAAGGTATTCTTTTAGGAAGATACAACCTCTCCGAGGAGAAAGATAGAAAACTGATAGAAAAACTCATAGGGGAAGAAAACCTTAGGGAGCTGGAGGAAAACTTAAAAAGTTACGGTATGAGAAATACGCTTCTTCTCAACTGCCCGCCCAATACCTCAACCTCCATTCTCGCCGGCGTTAGCGCGGGGGTGATGCCCGCCTTTAGCCTAACCCAAGTGGAAGACCAGCAGACGGGACTATTTGTTAATTTCGTCCCCCTTTACAAATACAAATGGTTTTACGATACCTATACAAACTTTTCTTCTCACAGCGATTACGAGAATTTAACCGATATAATCGCCCAAATTCAAAGGTTTGTGGACGGAGGAATATCCTTTGAGGTCACAGTAAATCACAACTTCTTTGACACGGGAGAGAAACTTACAACCCTTTTTGCTCTTGTTTTAAGTTTGGCACGCAGGAAAGGTATAAAAGCCCTCTACTATTGGAGGCACATATTGAAAGACAAAACAGTAGCGGTGGAAGAGTGTGAAAGCTGTGCCAATTGACGGAACTATTTCGCTTTTCTTTTCTCAAATTTATTCGGATTTCAACAAAAATCAACGGAAAAATCTTTAAAATTCCTCAAAAAAACTTTTTTTATCCGATTTGCAAAACTTAAGGGGGTGTGCTATAAGATAATAAACTCGTCGGGTGGTTTTTTTAGAGATAAAACCAAAAGATTTTTTAAAAAAACAATTGAACTTATTGCGCAAAACAAAAAATTAAAAAACTGCGCAGGCGGAGGTTTTTGAAAATGGAAGACTTTAAAAAAGTTAAGCCTGTTTTGTTCAATATTTTAGGCAATGATTTTAATCCGCAAGTTTCACCCGTAAAGTTCTTTGATAGCCCATTAACCGAGGAACCCACGGGGCTTTTTACGATTTTCCACCCACTCCATCCCACGATTTACGACTTTGTAAAACTCCAAAAGCAGAGACTTTGGAAAGCGGACGAATATCCGATAGACAGGACAAGGGAACAGTTTGACCAGTTGGACGAGATAGACCGCAGGGTTTTTGAATACACCTTAAGCTTTTTGGCATTTTTGGATAGCGTTCAGGTTGCCAACATCAGCGATATAGAAATCGTCTACAATATGCCCGAATACAAAATATGGGGGGCTACCCACAAATACTTTGAGGTGGAACACTCCATCGCCTATTCCAACATTCTCTACGGACTGTTTAACCAAAACTCCGAGGAAGTCAAAAGAATTTTTTACTTGGCGAAAGACCACCCCGAACTTAGAAGGAGAAACGAGCTTATAGCGGGCAACTACCAAAAACTGTTTGACATACTTTGGGAGGGACTTAAAAATGTATCCCGTGAGGAGTATGCGAGGACTTTAACCTACGTTTTTGCGGGAACTTACGCTATGGAAGCGGTAACCTTCTATATGGGTTTTAAAACGATAGAGTTTTACCAATACAAATATGGCGTTTTGCCTATGACAAACAAAATGATTTCGGAAATTAAAGCGGATGAGCTTTTCCACGTTAAGGTAATGGCTACAATTATCAGAACCCTAAAACCTTACATTACCCGTTATATTTCCGAAGCGGAATTTGACGATATAGTGGTTTCAACCCTCAAATCCTATGCCCAAGCGGATTTACAATTCTATCAGTCTATTTTGGCTCAAAATAACTTCGGTATAACCCAAAAGCAGATTGAAAATTACATAAAATTCCTCACCGACAGGAGGCTTAAACTTCTGGGTTATCCGCCTATTTACGGGGTTGATGAAAACCCCTTTGAGGAAATAGACCGCCTTTACGGATATTTGGAAAGCCACGTAAACGAGGGTAAAAAGGAAGCCTTTTTTGAAACCAAATCTTCCGCATACGTAACCGCGGAGCTTGACGAAAAGGTTTTGGAAAATTGGAAGTTTTAAACTTTCTTTTTTCTTTTATATGAGAATTTTAATTTTCGGTCTCGGGGCTATTGGCGGTATCTTTGCGGGTTTTTTAAAAAGGGCTGGACACGAAGTTTACGCCATAGGTAGAAAGAGAATTATTTCCACCGTTAGGGAAAAGGGTTTAAAAATAATCGGCATTTGGGGAGAACATAGGGTAAACCTAAACGGGGTCTACGAAAGTGTAGAGGAACTCCCCCTTAAAGATTTTGATTTGGTAATCCTCTCCGTAAAGAGTTACGATACCCAAGAGGCTTTAAAACACCTAAAGGGTTTGAACTTTAAATACCTCCTTTTAGCCCAAAACGGTTACGGCAATTACGAAAAGGCTAAAGAGGTTTTTCCACCCAACAAATTGATACTGGCAAGGGTTATTTTCGGTGCGAGAATAACACCCGAGGTTGAATTTGAGGTAACCGTATGCGGTGACGATGTAGTAATAGGCAACCCCGACGGTGCAATAGAAGAACAAACCCTTAAGGAGATAGCGCAAATTATAGACTCCGCGGGTGTTCCCACCCGTTACTCCCCCGATGTTTACAAATATCTATGGGACAAAATCCTCTACAACTGCGCCTTGAACCCATTGGGTGCGCTTTTGGAAACCAACTACGGAACCCTCGCAAATATGGAAGAAACCAAAACCCTTATGGAGCAAATTACTGAAGAGATTTTTAAGGTCGCAAAGGCTAAAAAGATTGAACTCTTTTGGGAAAATCCCGACGATTACAAAAAGTTTTTCTTTGAGAAACTAATCCCGCCTACGGCGGGGCATTACCCTTCTATGCTCTGGGATATAAAAAGCGGTAAAAGGACGGAGATAGACGCCCTAAACGGCGCTATAGTGCGGTTGGGTAAAGAGGTGGGGGTTTCCACCCCCGTAAACGAGGTGATAACAAAACTGGTAAAGGCTAAGGAAAAGCTTAGACTTAAAGCTTAAACAATGGCTAAGGCAAAGGTAGCGGTAATCGGTGGAGGTTTGGCGGGGGTAGAGACCGCAAATAGGTTGGCTAAAGAGGGATTTAAAGTGGACCTTTACGAGATGAGACCCAAAAGGCAAACCCCCGCCCATAAAACGGATAAACTGGCGGAATTGGTTTGCTCCAACTCTTTGGGTGGGAAAGAGATAACCACCGGTAGCGGGCTTTTAAAGGCGGAAATGGAAAAGTTGGGGTCTTTAGTTTTGGAGGCGTCAAAACTCTCGGAAGTTCCCGCGGGCGGGGCTTTGGCGGTAGACCGAAACCTTTTCAGTCAATACATAACCGCCAAGGTTGAGGAAAACCCCAATATAAACCTCATTAGGGAGGAGGTTAAAAAAATTCCCTTGGAAGATTACGAGGTTGTGGTGGTCGCCAGTGGACCTTTAACCTCCGACTCTTTGGCTCAAGACATAAAGGAAAAACTGGGAGAGGAATACCTTTTCTTTTACGATGCCATAGCCCCCATAGTTGATGCGGAGAGCGTAGATTTCTCCAAAGGTTGGTGGGGTAGTCGCTACAACAAAGGGGGGAAGGATTACTTTAACTGTCCCCTAACCAAGGAGGAGTATGAAAAATTTGTAGAGGAACTGCTTAAGGCTCAAAAGGTTGAACCCAAAGAGTTTGAAAAGGCTTGTTACTTTGAAGGTTGCATGCCGATAGAGGTTATGGCGGAAAGGGGAAAGGATACCCTGCGTTTTGGACCGATGAAACCGGTTGGTCTAATAGACCCCAAAACGGGAAAAGAACCCTACGCGGTGGTTCAACTTAGAAAGGAAAATAAGGAAGGCACTTTGCTATCGCTGGTGGGATTTCAAACGAAACTCACCTACCCCGAACAGAAGAGAGTTTTTAGGCTTATCCCCTGCTTGAGGAATGCCAAGTTTGTCCGCCTCGGTTCGGTGCATAGGAACACCTTCCTCCAGAGTAACAAACTTTTAAAGCCAACCCTCCAAAGTAGGAAATACCCCAACCTCCTCTTTGCGGGTCAGATTACCGGGGTTGAAGGGTATGTAGCCTCCGCGTCTACGGGTATAGTGGCGGGCATAAATGCGGCGAGGCTTTTGAGGGGTGAAGAGCCTTTGGTCTTTCCCAAAGAGACGATGATTGGAGCCTTGCTGGACTACATAACCTCCAAAGAGGGTGAGCTTCAACCCATGAACCCCGTTTTCGGGCTACTTCCCCCTTTGGAAAGGAAGGTAAAAAATAAGAAACTACGAAAGGAACTTTTGGCAAAAAGGGCTTTAAAAACTTTGGAGGAATTTATTGAAAAGAACCGCCTAAAGGTTTAGCTAACATTTACCTTAAATGCGCCTTGCCTTGGCTCAAATTAACCCCACGGTGGGAGACTTTACGGGAAATACGAAACTGATAAAGGAATACATTGACAAAGGAAAAACCCAAGGGGCGGACTTGGTAATATTTCCCGAACTCTCCCTTTGCGGTTACTTTCCCGAAGACCTCCTACTTAGGGAAGACTTTTTAAAGGAAACTCAAAAAGCCTTGGAGGAAATAATCTCCCACACCCAAAAGGTGGATACGGTGGTAGTCTTGGGTTATCCCAAACTTTCGGGGGAGGGATTTCTATACAACGCCTTGGGTGTAATTTACAAAGGAAAACTTTTGGGGGAGTATTACAAGAGGTTTTTACCCAACTACGGGGTATTTGACGAATACCGCTACTTCAAAAGCGGAAACCATCTCCTCGTTTTGGAGATTGGAAAGAAACCCGTCAAGGTAGGTTTTCTCATATGCGAAGATGTTTGGCACCCTTCCCTGGCGAGGGAATACGCCCTTTTGGGTATAGACCTATTGGTGGTAATAAACGCCTCCCCCTACGAGGTGGGGAAATTTGAAAGGAAGTTAAAGTTTGTAACCGCCCGTTCAACCGACGGGCTTTATTACACCGCCTATGTAAACCTCGTAGGTGGACAAGATAGCCTCGTCTTTGACGGAAGGAGTTTTGTAGTTTCCCCCCAAGGGAAGGTCGTTAAATTGGCAAAACCCTTTGAAGAGGAGCTCCTAATAGCGGATATAGACACTTCCGCGGTGGTGAAAAATAGGTTAAAAGACCAAAGGGTTAAAGAGGCTACCCTCTGCGAAAGGGTTCTATCGGAGGTTAAAACCGTTAAAGTAGAAAAAGGGCTTTACCAAACCGCGGAAGTGAAAGAGGGAAATTACAAGCCTCCCTCGGTTGAAGAGGAACTATTCAAAGCCTTGGTGGTCGGAATTAGGGATTACTTCCGCAAACAGGGGTTTAAAAGGGCCGTTATCGGACTTTCGGGAGGAATAGATAGCTCTTTGGTGGCGGTTTTGGCAACCGAGGCTTTGGGAAGGGAAAACATTTTGGGCGTTTATATGCCAACCGTCTTTAACTCCACCCAAAGTTACGAGGACGCAAAGAAATTGGCTCAAAATTTGGGAATAGAGTTTAGGGTTATAGAGATAGAACCCTTTTTTGAGAGGTTTGAATCGCTCTTTCAGAGGCTGTTTGAAGATTGGAAATTTGACACCGCGGACGAAAATATTCAGGCACGCCTAAGGGCGAATATTCTCTTTTATATTTCCAACAAAGAGGGTTACATAGTTCTTTCCACCTCCAACAAAAGTGAGAGTGCGGTCGGTTACACAACCATTTACGGCGATATGGCGGGCGGTTTTGCACCTATAAAGGATTTGTACAAAACTTGGGTTTACCGCTTGGCGCGTTGGTATAACCGGGTGAAGGGCAAAGAGGTCATTCCCCAAAGCGTTCTTACAAAACCTCCCTCCGCGGAATTGCGTCCCAACCAGAGAGACCAAGACAGCCTCCCACCCTACGAGGTTTTAGACCAAATTCTTATCCTCTACATTGAGGAGGGCCTGTCCAAAGAAGAAATTGCCCGAAGGGGATTTGACCTTCAAACGGTGGAAAGGGTTATAAAAATGGTTTCGGTCGCGGAGTATAAGAGAAAACAGGCACCTTTGGGAATAAAAGTTACAAAAACTTCCTTTGACAAAGATTGGAGGATGCCGATAGTTAAAAAACTATGAGCGAGAAAAAATACGGAGAGCTGGAAATAGAACAGGCAAAGCTGGAAAGGTGGCCCAACCCCAATCCCGAAAGGGATTACCTAATAGAAATTTTCTTTCCCGAATTCACCTGCAAGTGTCCCCGCTCGGGTTACCCCGATTTCGCTAAAATTTACATCAAATACGTTCCCGATAAGTGGATTGTGGAACTCAAAAGCCTCAAGCTGTGGCTCAACCAATACAGGGATAAATACATATCACACGAAGCGGTTACCAACGAAATATACTCCAAACTGTGGGAGTTTTTAAAACCCCGATTTTTGGAGGTTATTGCGGATTTCCACCCCCGCGGGAACGTTCACACCGTTGTAAAGGTCTCCTCCCGCGATGTTTTGGAGCTTAAAACCCCACCCCCGAGGGTGGATAAACCCAATGTTTAACCCCCTTGGAGTGACCTCCTCCCCTCATTGGAGATGAGGGGCTTCCCGCTTCATCGTGGGGATAACCCCCACTCCACGGGCGTTACTTCCCCGCGGTCCACGGGTAGGG
>QOAS01000181.1 GCA_003972855.1 Gammaproteobacteria bacterium
TTAACTAAAAAAGCTCAGGAAAAGTTTCAAAAAAAAGCGGAGGAAATTTGTGGCGAATGGAAATTTGCATTGGTTGAAAATTTCAATTGGAGTATAACACCGGTAAACCAGTACCATGCGGTTTTAACCTATAGAGGCGATATAGTTTGTTTAGGATTTTAACCCGCTATGGAGATACCGATTATTCTCCTTCTTTTGGCATTATCGGGATTTTTCGCGTCCGCGGAAGTAGCCTTTTTCGGGCTAAATACCTTTTTACTTGAAAGGGAAAAAAGTCCCGTAGTTAAACTTATAAAAAAGCTACTTTCCAAACCGGTAGACCTAATAATTTCCATCCTCATAGGGAATGAACTTGTCAATATCCTTATATCCTCAGTCGGAACGAAGTTTTTAAAGGAAACCTTCGGCGATGCGGGGGTTGCCTTAGGAACCGTCGTTTTTAGCCTTTTAATCTTTTTTTTCGGGGAGGTGATACCCAAAAATGTAGCCCTCCAACTCCCCGAAAAGCTCGCCAAAATTTATGCCCTGCCGATATACTTTTTTAACCAACTCCTCTTTCCCGTTAGGTTCTTAATAAAGAAACTTTTCGGAAACTTGGCGGGAAAAATTGAAGGGAAAAAAGAGCAATTTCTGACCAAGGAGGAGCTTCTATACCACATCGCCGAAGGATACAAAAAAGGGGAAATAACCAAAGAGGAAATGGAAATGGTTAAAAGGGTTTTGGAAATGGACGAAACTTCGGTGGAAGAAATAATGACCCCGCGGACGGATATTTTTGCCTTAGAAGAAAACAAAAAGGTAAAGGAGGTAATAGACCCCATAGTGGAAGAATCCCACAGCAAGATACCGCTATTTTTGGAAAACCTTGACAACACAACCGGCGTGCTTTACATAAAACATTTACTTCCAACGGAGGAAAACGAAGAAAAACAGCTTAAGGAGTTTAAGAAAAAGGTTTCCTTTATCCCTCAAACGCTGAATTTGGAAGACCTAATAGAGGAATTTAGGCAAAAGAGAACCCAAATTTTTATGGTTGTGGACGAACACGGTGGAACCTCGGGGTTGGTAACCTATTCCGATTTCCTCTCTTGGCTATTGGGCGAAATGGTGGAAGAGTGGAGTCCCGAAAGCGACATAGAGAAAGTCGGAAAAAATACCTACATTATTGATGCGTCCGTAAATATAGAAGTCCTCGCCCAAAAGTTCGGTTTAAAACTACCGGAGGATTACGAATATTCAACCCTCGGGGGATACTTAATAGACAAATTTAAAGGTATTCCCTCAAAGGGGGACATCTTTGAAATTGACAACCTTAAATTCGTTGTGGAGGAAATAGACAACAACCGTATAAAGAAGGTTAAACTTGTGGTGAAGAACTAAGATTGTTCTTATTATGTTTAACCGACTCATTGTGGGCTTTGACGGTAGCAACTCCTCTTACGCATCCGCAAATTACGCCTTTGATTTGGGAGCCAAGCTGAATTTACCCGTAATAGGTGTATATGTAATAGACAAACGGCTTTTGGACGAAACCCTTTTGGAAGACTTGGCGGGTATTTTGGGCTTTACCTTCTACTTGGGGATATCTCAAAGGGTAAAACAGGCGTTGGAAAAAAAGGCTGATATCCTCTTTGAGGAATTTGCCAAATTGGGGAGACAAAAGGGGGCAAAGGTTTCCTTGGTTCAAGTTGAGGGAATCCCTTACGAGGAAATACCCGACTCGGCGGATGAGAAGGATTTAATCTTCATCGGACGAAAGGGATTAAAGGAAATCAAAGGCTTTTTTGTGGGAAACAATGCGGAAAAGATTGTCCGAAGGTCTCCCTGTCCCGTATTTGTGGCGGGTGAAACCTACAAGCCTATAAAGAGAATAGGCGTAGCCTTTGACGGTTCTCCCGTTTCCAAAAAAGCCCTCTCGGTGGGAAAGGCAATTTCCGAAACCCTTGGGGCGTCTTTGGAAGTAATTTTCGTGGAACCCGACGAGAACTTCCCCGACGAGCTTGTGGACAAAATAAAAGCTTCCGCGGATGAGGTATTGAAAAATACCGACTACACCTTTACCCTCCTAAAGGGGTTTCCCGAAGAGAAACTGACCGAGTATCAAGAAAACGGAAATATAGACCTTTTGGTGTTGGGGGCTTTTGGAACCAAACCGGTAAAGGAAATCCTCCTCGGAAGCGTTGCCTACTTTGTAATGCACAATGCGGTGGGTCCTGTCCTTTTCGTCAAATAACCCTAAATTAAAGTAGTGGGGGTGACAATGATTGGTAAAGTTTTGGTTCCCGTTGATTTTTCCGAAGTCTCCTCCGCGGTTGTAAAAAGTGCCAAATTTATAGGCAATGCCTTCAAACCCAAATTTTATTTACTACATGTTATATCCCCTTTGGTTTACATTTCCGTTCCCGAAACTATGGTGGTGGACGTAATAGATTCCTCGGTAATAGAGGAAATAGAGGAAACCAAAAAGAAAAGGGCTAAAAAGCTTTTGGAAAAAATAGTTAAGGAATTTGAAGGCTTTCAAGTGGAAACCTTCATAGACATAGGCAGTCCCGCGGACGTAATAGCGGAAAAAGAGGAAGAGTTAGGGGTGGATTTAACAATTCTCGGAGGACACCAAAAGGGTCTCGTGGAGAGAATTCTCTTGGGAAGCACCTCGGAGGCGGTTGTAAAACACTCAAGAAAACCCGTTTTGGTCGTAAAGGGTCATCCCATAGAAAAACTCTCCGAGGTTGCCATAGCCTACGATTTTTCCGAAATGGGAGATGCCCTTTTGTCCTACGCCAAAGGGTTTTTAAAACCTTTCCGCTCCAAGGTGACTCTAATCCACGTTGAGGAAGAGATAGACCTACCCATACTGGAAAAGTTGGGTATAGACATAATCCCCCAAATTAGGGAGAAAAAGGGTGAAAAACTAAACCGCATAAAGGAGGAGTTTGAAGGGGAAGGTCTGCCCTGTGAGGTTGTTTATTTGGAGAGCCAAGACCCCGCGGAGGGTATCGTAAAAACCCTCCACCGAGGGAGTTTTGATATGGTGATGGTAGCCAACAAAGGTCTTTCGGGACTGAAAAGAATTCTAATGGGAAGCGTCAGTTTGGAAATTTTGAGGAAGTCTCCAATCCCCGTTTTGGTGTATAAAAAGGAAGACTAATGATTTTGAGCGACAAAACAATTTTTAAACTCCTTAGGGAGGGAAAGCTGAAGGTTGAACCCTTTTCGGAGGAATTGGTTCAGTGTTCCTCCTTGGATTTGAGGCTCGGGTATCAAATAGCCCGATACAGGGTAAGGGATTTCCTTGATGTGAAAAACCCCCGTTGGGAGATAGAATACGAGGAGATAACAAAGGAGGGTTTTTTCATTCAACCCAAGGAGTTTGTATTGGCTACCACCCTTGAGTATATAGAGTTGCCCGAAAACCTAACCGCTTTCGTTGAGGGTAGGAGTTCCCTTGGAAGGTTGGGACTTTTTATAGAAAACGCGGGGTGGGTTGATGCGGGGTTTAAAGGGCAACTCACCTTGGAACTCTTTAACGCCAATAGCTACCCTATTAAGCTTTATCCCGAAATGAGGATTTGCCAATTGGTGTTTGCCAAGGTAGACCAAAAACCCCTAAAGCCCTACAGCGGAAAGTATCAGGGACAACGGGGGGTCGTCCCTTCAAAGATATATTTGGACTACAAAGGGGGTTAAAAATTTTCTCCGTTACACCTTTCGGGTTTTATCCTCTATCCCTATGGCACTGATAAAACCCTACAAGGATTGGAAACCCAAAATCCACCCCACGGTGTATTTGGCTGAAACCGCGACCGTTATAGGGAATGTAGAAATAGGGGAATACTCCTCCGTTTGGTTTGGAGCGGTGGTAAGGGGAGATGTCCACTTTATAAGGATAGGGAGGTATTCCAACATTCAAGACAATGCGGTTATCCATGTAACCCACTACACAAAGCCCGATATGAGCGACGGATTTCCCGTAACCATAGGAGACTATGTAACCGTTGCCCACGGGGCTATAATCCACGGTGCGACTATAGGAAACAATGTTTTGGTGGGTATAGGGGCTATCGTTTTGGACGGGGCGAAAATCGGCGACAATACCGTTATCGCCGCGGGAAGTTTGGTTCCGCCCGGTAAAGAGTTTCCCCCCGGCGTTTTGCTCATGGGAAGACCCGCCCAAATAAAGAGGGAACTTACGCCCGAAGAGATAGAAAAAATCAAGCAAAACGCTCTAAACTACAAAAAATACGCGGAGGCTTATTTAAAGCAAAATGCGACCCCTTAAGCTCATATTAAAAGGATTTAAACCCTTTAAAACCCGCCAAGAAATTGACTTTTCCAAGCTCAACTTTTTCGTTATAAGGGGACCAACCGGAAGCGGAAAATCCTCCATTTTGGAGGCTATGGTTTTTGCCCTTTTTGGGGAACCTACCGAAAAACTAAACCACGACGAACTGGTAAACAAAAACAGCGGTGGTTTTTACATAGACTTTACCTTTTCCGTTAGGGGAACGGTTTACCGCATAGAGCGTCTGCGGAGGCTCGGCAAAGGCGGGGAAGCCCGCTTTTATGTAAACGGCGTTAGGAGGGCTATCCGTTCCGATGCCATAAAAAGGGAAATTCAAAACCTATTAGGGGTAACCGCCACCCAATTTAAAAAAATCTTCTTTTTACCACAGGGGAGGTATGCGGAATTTTTTAACTCCGAACCCCGCCAAAGGCGGGAACTAATCGTTTCCCTTTTGGAGCTGGACATTTACAAAAGGTTGGGAGAGAGGATAAAGGAGGAATGGGAAAAGGTCTCCAAAGAGATTGCCAAGATAGAGGGAGAACTGAAGGCGTTGGAGGAATACACCCCCGAACAAAGGGGGAAATTTGAAGAGGAAAAACAAACCTTAGAGGTAGAAAAACAAAACTTGGAAAAACTCTTGGAGGAAACCCGCAAGAAACTAAACGAACTAAGGGAGTTGGAAAAACTATACCGCCAAAAGGAGGAGTTGGAAAGACAGCTCCAAACCCTTGAGGGTGGGGAGTATTCCAACCTAAAAGAGGAGGTGGAAAATCTAAAACCCCTTCGGGAGCTTCTACCCCTTTTGGAAAGGTATCTGCTTAGGGCTAACGAACTTAAAAACCTCCAAAAGGAGAAACAAGACCTAATAGAAACCATAGATAGGTTGGAAAAAGAACTCAAAACCGCCCAAGGTGAGCTTGAGAAACTTCACCGAAAGAGGGAAGAGCTTAAAAACCGCCAAGGGGAGGTGGAAGAGCTTAAAAAACATTTGGGGGTTTTAAACCTCCTTGAACCCAAATTTAGGGAACTTAAAAAGTTAAAAGGAGAACTCCAAACCCGCAAAGAGAAGCTAAAGGCTAAACTGGAGGAGTTAAAAAAAGTTACATCGGAACTAAAACGGGTAGAGGAAAACCTTTTAAAAACCTCTCGGAGGTTGGAACAAATAAACTACTCCCCCGAAAGGGAGGCTCAAGTTAGGTTTCTCCTCCAGAGGGCAAAAGAGAAAGGGGAGTTACTGACAAAGTTCCAAAGGTTAAAGGACACCCTTTTGAGGTTGGAAAGAGGGATAACCTCCCTAAAAGGGGAAGTTAAAAAAGCTGAGGAGAAACTAAAGGAGGTGGAAAACCTTTTAAAGGGCAAAGAACGGGAGTTTTCCCTATACCTTCTCACCAAAGACCTCAAAGAGGGAGACCCCTGTCCGATATGCGGGAAACCCCTAACCGATTTAAAAACCCGCGTATGCGGGGATATAGACTTGGACGAAATTAAAAAACTTCAAGAACAGGAAGAGGCTTTAAGAAAAGCTTTGGAAGAAAAAAACCGCAAACTCCAAGCCTTGGAGGTAAAAAGGGAAGAAGTCCTTAGCCAACTGAAGGAAACCGAGCAAAAGCTTTCCCAAATGGAGGAAGTTTCTTCCGAAAGCGAACTAAAGGGGGAGTTAGAAAACCTTTTAGCCCTGAAAGGGGAAAGGGAAAAATTGGAAAAACTGCTAAAGGAGTTGGAAGAGGGGAAAACCGCTTTGGCTTCCAAAAAGGCTTCCCTTGAGGGGGAGATAAACTCGGAAAGACAAGCCCTTGAAAGGGACGAGAAACACCTCACCGCTTGGGTGGAAGAGGTCAAACAAACCCTAAGGGGTATTTACCAAAGCCTAAATCTCAAACCCCCGAAGGACAAAAATCCGTTTCTGCACCTCAAAGAGGTTTTAAACGAAAAAATCTCCTCCTTTGAGAGGGAAAAGGAGGAACTTTTAAACCTTTTAACCCAAAAGGAGAAGCGGGTAAGCCAGCTTTCCACCGCGTTGGAAAGGGAAAAAAGCCTCCTGCACGAGACGGAGAGAAAGATAGCCAACCTCCTTGAGGAGTTGAACCACCTAAAAGGAGAGATGACCCAAAAGGGTTGGAAAGGCGGGGAACCCTCCCTCCTTTTGGAGAAACTTAAAAATCTCCCCCAATTGGAGGAAAAACTTAAAAAATTGGAGGAACAAATTTCGGTTGTTAAGGCGAATTTAAAGAAATTAGGGGAGGAGCTAAAGGGAATAGACCCCGAAACCCTCAAAGAGATACCCCTTTTGGAGCAAAAACTAACCTTGTTGGAAGGGAAACTTTCCCAAACTCTATCCCGTTTGGGTTTTGTAAAGGAGAAACTGACGGAGTTTGACCGAAAATTGGAATTAAAATCCCGTTTGGAGGAAACTTTTAATGAACTCCGCCAAAGGGAGGTGCTTTTGAAAACCCTAAAGGACGATTTCCGTTCCGACCGCCTTATAGACTTTGTCGTAAACCGTGCGGTGGAAGACATAGTAACCTTGGCGGGTGAATATCTGTTTAACCTCTCGCAGAGGTATAGGTTCGTAAACCGCGGAGGGGAAATTTTCGTCTTAGACCTCTTTGAGGATACACAGAGAAACATTAAAACCCTCTCGGGCGGGGAAACCTTTTTGGCTTCCCTCTCGTTTGCCTTGGCTTTGGGCGACTATGTGGGTTCGGGCGGAGGGGTTGAAAGCCTCTTTATAGACGAGGGCTTTGGAACCTTAGACAAAGAAAAATTGGAAAAAATAGGTGAATTGTTTGAAAAACTAAAACTTTCCCTCAACAAGGTGGTTGGAGTGGTAACCCACTTAGAAGAATTGGCGGAATACTTTGACCAAAGGATAGAGGTCATACCTTCCGCGGAAGGGTCAAAAATAAGGGTTGTAAATGGGTAAGAAACAGAAATTGGAAGAAGAGATAAAATACAGGACAGAGATAGTAAAGATTCTTGCCTTCTATTTGTTAACTATAGGGGGCGGATTAGTAGGATTAATATTTCACTTAAATAGCTTTTTTGAAATATTTAGTCTTTATATTGGGAATTTTAATTTTCGGTTTAATCGGCTTTATCCTTTTGTTGGAACACAAAAGGGTTATAGCTTTAATTAAAAAATTGGAGGATTTGAAAAATGACGATTAACAACG